>NZ_WQPW01000067.1:0-109953 GCF_018785465.1 Clostridium sp. MCC328 | reverse complement strand
CGCTGATGGGATTTTTGCCTTCCAGCCTATGTTTTCTTACGGTCAGCGCAGCAAGTGCGCAGACCTACTGAACAGTTACCCCGCCGGCACATATCTTTCTCCTCCCGCCTCTCCCAATTCATGCATTGTTTATGTATAATATGCACTTTATTTCATAAAAATGCATTTTACGCTTGACATTATGCATATTCGGATGTATATTTATGAAGCATAAAGAAAACAACGTCTGAAACAGATCGGAGGATAACAATTATGAAAGAGAAAGTTATTTTAGCATATTCCGGCGGACTCGACACAACCGTTCTGATTCCGTGGTTAAAAGAAAATTATGATTACGATGTAGTCTGCGTCTGCATCGACGTAGGACAGGGAAATGAGTTAGATGGTCTGGAAGAGAGAGCAAAATACTGCGGAGCTTCCAAATTATATATCGAGCATGTTGTCGATGAATTCTGCGACGAGTACATCGCTCCGTGCGTAAAAGCAAACGCTACCTACGAGAACAAGTATCTCCTCGGTACCGCAATGGCCCGCCCGCTGATCGCGAAGATTCTTGTTGATATCGCGAAGAAGGAAGGCGCTGTTGCCATCTGCCACGGTGCTACCGGTAAAGGAAACGATCAGGTTCGTTTCGAGCTTGGCATCAAGGCCCTTGCCCCGGATATGAAGATCATCGCTCCGTGGAGAACCTGGAATATCCAGTCCCGTGAGGAAGAATTAGAGTACTGCGCAAAACATAACATCGATCTTCCATTCAAGAAGAACGACAGCTACAGCCGTGACCGCAATATCTGGCACATCAGCCATGAAGGTCTTGAGCTGGAAGATCCGGCACAGGCTCCGAACTACGATCATATGCTCGTACTCGGCGTAACACCGGAGAAGGCACCGGATGAAGAGACTGAGATCTCCATCTCCTTCGAGAAAGGATTCCCGGTTGCATTAAATGGCGAGAAGATGAAATTCTCCAAGATCCTCACAAAATTAAATGAGCTCGGCGGAAAGAACGGAATCGGCATCACCGATATCGTTGAGAACCGTATGGTCGGCATGAAGTCCCGTGGTGTTTATGAAACTCCTGGCGGAACGATCCTTCTCGAAGCTCACAAGCAGTTAGAGGAACTGATCTTAGACAAAGAGACATTAAAATATAAGAAGAACATCGACAACGAGTACGCTGATGTCGTTTACTCCGCAAAGTGGTTCAGCCCGTTACGGGAGGCATTACAGGCATTCGTTGAGTCCACTCAGGAATATGTGACCGGTGAGTGCAAGATGAAGCTCTACAAGGGCAACATCATCAAGCAGGGCACAACTTCCCCATATTCCTTATACAACGAGAGCATCGCTTCCTTCACAACCGGTGATCTCTATGACCACCATGACGCTACCGGCTTCATCAATCTCTATGGACTCTCCACAAAGGTTCGCGCAATGAAGAAGGCAGAGGTCGAGAAGAACCAGAAATAATAACTCTCTTTCATAAAAAACTTAGGCTTGATCCCGGCAGGACATGTTCCCGCCGGGATCTTTTCTTCCGCTGTTCAGATTCTTTACATTTCTGTCATTTTTCTTTCATTCTCTTCACAAAACCTCTTATATCTGACCGTATTCCTTCATTTTTTTTTGACAATTTGGTCACACTTTTTTGATTTAATATGGATCATAAAGAAAGAGAGAGATCCTTTGAAGCACCTGGATCTTTCGTTTTTTCTCTTATAGTTTCGATATTAGAAAGGAAGACTTAAATTATTATGAAAAAGAAATTACTTCTTACCACTTGCATCGCAGGTATCATCGCACTGGCAACCGCATGCTCTTCCCAGAGCACAACTGCTGCAACGACCGCTGCTTCTACAACGGCTGAGACAACAGCGGCTGCTGTGAAGGAGAATACAACTGCTGCTGAAAAGGAGACAACTGCCGCTGAAAAAGCAGAAGGCAAGAAAGAGGCTGATTCCAAAGCTTCCGAAAACAGCAGTGAAAAAAGCGACGAATCAAAAGAGTCTACAATGACTGGTACCATCAGTGACATAAAAGATTTCATGTTCACGGTAAGTGCTGATGGAAAGGATTACGCGTTCACCTTCGAAGCCGATAAAAAACCGGAAGGTCTCTCCGAAGTCAAGGACGGCGATAAAGTTACTGTAACTTACACCGGAACGGTCAATGAAGTAGATGCTTTTGATGGAACCATTCTTTCCGTGACAAAGGCTAAATAATATACACACGTGTGTGAAATGCGGCACCGCCAGGTCCCAAAAAAGGACCGGCGGTGCCGCAGCTAAAAGGCTGAAGGTAGTCAGCAGTTAGACTATTGACACACAACGATCTGGATCTTATCAAGCAATCGCTTAAGATTCTCATTTTCTTTCTGAAGTCTGGTGCAGCGCTCCCGGTACAGGTCCCGCTGCCTTTCAATGATACGGAAGTTATCGCAGATCTCTTTCATATCCTCGCTCTCTTCCCACGGCAGGTCAGAAAATTCTTTCCCTGCCGCTGGTTTCAGATTCTGCAGTATCTCCCCTGAACATATTTTCTTATTTGCTTCATCTGTTAATTTTTCTGCTGTTTTCATAATCTATCTCCCCGGACGATCATCCACATTTTCTATCCTGTTTATTTCTGTTGTCCAGCCCTGCCCTTTTCATCCAAAACTGGAAAAGTTAAAATTTATCAAACAGCCTTTCTGGCTCTCACAATAAGATGCCAGATTGGAAGCAGATACAGGAACACCGCCGCCCCTATCGACACAAGCGGCGCCGACACAGACGCCAGCGGAACCGCACCCGCGATGGACCACGGAATGAGCGGAGCCGTAACGATTACCGAGTTTTCCATATCTATCGCAAATCTCTGCTGATCCGGCTCCAGATCCTTGCAGACCTGGTCCACCAGCATCGTTGCCAGTGTCTGGTTGCAGGCCACCATCCCCGCCACCATGGACGTCATAAGGATCGTACCAAAAACGGTGATTTTTCTGCTCAGCGATCCCATCTTCGATTTTAAACCATTTAAAAGTCCGGTTCCCTCAAAGATACCCGAATAGGAGGACGAAATCGTGATGATCAGTGCCACCCGCACCATGGACATGATTCCGCCGCCGTCGATCATGGAAGAGATTGATGGATCCGGAGATTGATAACCGTTGACCAGAATTCCAACGATCAGGAACAGGTCCGTGTGCTGCCAGAAAAGGCACACGCCGAGTGCCGTCATGATACTTGCCAGCATCGCCATCCGCACCTGTACCCGGAAAAGTGACAATACCATGATCACCACCGCCGGAAGAATTGGGATCAGTCCCAGATGGAATACGCCAGAAAAGCTCTCCGTCAGCGACAAATTTCCGGCTTCCGCCGCCGGAAATGCGATTCCGCAGACACCGTAAAAGGCACAGGTCAAAATTAGCGGCACGATGGCCGTCCTCACCATCAGACGGATATTGTCAAAAATATTTGTGTGGGTCAGCTCCGAGACCAGCAGCGCGCTGGTGGATACCGGCGAACACCGGTCCCCAAAGAACACGCCGGAGAGGATCGCGCCTCCCGTCAGGATCTCATTGCACCCCATCGCCTTCGCCATGGTCATGCAGATCACGCCCATGGTTGCCGCCGTTCCGAATGCTGTTCCTGTAAGGACGGACACCAGACAGTTTAAAAGGAATGCCATCAAAATCATTACCGACGGATTCATAAGCCCTGCACAGTAGGAGACGATCGCCGGGATCGTTCCCGCCGCCCGCCAGAGCGCCGTCAGCATCCCGATGAGTAAAAACGTAATTAAAATATTTTTCGCCGTCTTGATTCCCTTCCAGGACATCCCGAAAATATCTCTGACCGTATAACCACGGTTCAAAGTGTACGCGAAAAAGATCAGATATCCAAGTGCTAACGCTGCCAGGATCGGGATTCCCGCAAGGATGCACCCGATCAGCGTCACCGCGAACACGACCAAAACAGCCGTCTCACTGGTGTGTACCTTCATAATGTTTACCTCTTCCCTGTTTTCTTTCGTGAACCATTCCCTCAGCCAGCTGTTCCCTGTTCAGATATCCTGATCCACCTTTATGATTCTAGTATACGCCTGGATTTCCCGCTTGTCTAACTGTATTTTCCGATATATAATACAGCTAAAAAACTGTATATAAGTTACAGATTTCATTCTTTTACACGATTTTCCCAGTTCATTCTGGCTGTCCTGTATCTTTTATGGTCAGCACAGCTGATCCGAGACTCTGCACGACACTTACAAGTCAAGCGGATATTCGCAATCCGCTTCGCTACTTGCTCATAATCCAATAACTGCTCCGCAGTTTATCAGAAGGAGCTTGCACTCCTCCTGATACAAGCAAGTCCCCACCCACTGCTTATTGCTTTTCGCAATTGAAGCAGGGGACTTACTTGATTCGGTTATACTTTCTTTTTTATATTCAGGAGGTTTTATATGAACTTTCTTTCCATGGACTACTTTCTCATGACCGCCGAGAAGCGCAGCTTCACAAAAGCCGCCGATGCTCTCCATATCACCCAGCAGACCCTGAGCACCCACATCGCCAATCTGGAACAGGAGCTGGACTGCAAGCTCTTCGTCCGCCATGTTCCCCTGGAACTCACCTACGCCGGAGAGATCTTTTGCCAGTACGCCGCAGACTTCCAGAAAAAATACCGGGCAATGCAGCACGAATTTGCTGACCTGACTAAAAATGAGCAGGGCATCCTGCGGATCGGCATCTCCTTTACCCGCTGCCACGCGATCATGCCTGCGATCATCACGGAATACCAGCGCCGCTACCCGCATATGGAGATCCAGGTCATCGAAAATGCGAACACTGGACTACAAAAAGACCTGATGGAACATAAGATTGATCTCGCCATCGCGAAGTTCCCGGATTTTCTGCCAGGGATCACTCTGAGCGATTTCTATGAGGAGGAGGTCGTTCTTCTGCTTGCTGATTCTCTGTTTCATGAGGTCATTTCCGATGCTGCCCCAGCAGATGCCCTATTTTTACATCTTCCAAAGACTATCTGCTGCTCCGGCTCTGATTTCACTCATGACACCGCTGGCACTGTCTCCTTTTCTGTCCAGGATCTCCCTGCACTGACAGATTCACAGCCGGAACCGTTAATGTTAAGAAGCCCGGAAGACTTCTCGATCTTCGAACACTGCCCATTCCTTCTAAACTACGCCACAGACATCGCCGGTCAGCTCGGAAGACACTTCATCACCATGGGCAATTTCAAACCGATCGTAAAGACCCAGTCCGACAATATGGGAATGCTTCTGGAGCTCTGCGCCGCCGGAAAAGGCGCCTGCATCTCCCCGCTGAACCTTGCCATGAGCTCTCTCTCCCCTGAGCAGCGCCAAAAAATGCGGATCATCCATCTCGGACGATCCGCAAAATATAAGATCCGCTTCGGTTCTCTGGAACAGCCTTACCAGTGGAAGGCGATCCGGAACTTTATGGATGCCGCGAACGCTGCACTCACAAGAACCGGCACAACCCCCTAGCTTTACGTTCTCTATCGCATGCGGTGTGCCGTTTTTCAAATGAACAAAAATTTCTAGCGCTTCTCCTGGCTGAAAACAATCGACCTGCCGGGGCCTCTCACCCTGCCAGATAACACCAGACTGGCAGGGTCAGCATGGACATTAGCGTCGTCATAACCACGCATCTCGTTGCAAACAAGGCGTCACTGTCATATCTTGCCGCAAAAATCGCCGCCGTAGCTCCGGCAGGCATGCCGGTCATCAGAACGCTGATTCCCAGTGATGTGGCATCAAGTCCAAGTCCAAGTCCAACGACCAGTGCTGCTGCCGGGAGAATGATCAGACGGAATACAGAAAACATGGCTGTATCTTTATTAAAGATCGTTGTAATTTTTACATCCGCCAAAATCGTTCCCACGATCAGCATCGTGAGGGCGCTGTTACAATTCCCAAGATACTTCACTGTCGCCGTGATGACGGCTGGAAGCTTCACCTGAGTCACCATGCAGATCAAGCCCAGATAAATTGCGACCAGACATGGATGTGTCAGCACGTTCTTCGCGACTTTCTTCTTATCCACCTTCTCATCCGCCACAAAATAAGTTGTCCCCACCGACCACATGATGATCCGCATAGGGATCAGGAAAATTGAAGTATACAAAACTCCGATCTCATTATAGATCGCCTCTGCGATCGGATTTCCGAGAAATCCACTCATTGGAACGATCGTGCAGTACTGGAGGACTTTCCTTCTCCGCGGCACATACCGGTTAAAGATAAACTTATTTAAAGTCAGACAGACCGCCTGCATGATCACCGCCGCCAGTAAAAGCAGCGCACAGGACCGAAATATTTCCATGTTGAATTCAATCAGGCACGACTTAAAGATATTACATGGGATCACCACGTTGATGCATAAATCCGTCAGACATTTCTTTCCATTGGCATCGATGATCTCCTTTTTCTTTAAGATTGCTCCGACAATCATCAATGCAAACAAGGTTCCCTGAAGACTGAATAGATCGAGTAAATTCATAAACCTACCTCCCGCTGTCTCTTCTTAGATGTACATGATTTTCTGCAGTAACTATGTCGAAAGCTCCCTATCATCCATTCCTCATCGCTTTCTTTCATTTTATCATAGCACAGTCCTCATCCTTTGTATAACTGTTTTATCCAGTTTTAGATACAGTGATCTATCTGTAATATTTTCTCATAATCAGTCATAAAACCCACAGTTGTTTTTATCGTTCTAAAATGATAAAATAAAAGAGTATATGTCTGTAAATTGCATCAAAGAATACTAATTTTTTTTATGATGTTTTATCAACCGCACAAAAAAAAACTTGTATGTGTTTTTTCTACAACAAAAAACTTGTGCGACCCTCTTTTATGATTCGAGGTACCATTATGACAACGAACCAATTGATGTTTATGTATGCAGTCGAAGAGATGAGCTTTTCTAAAGCGGCACAGAAAGCATTTGTAACCCAACAATGTCTCAGTAACCATATCCACCGTCTTGAAGTTTCTTGTGGAGTAAAGCTTTTTGAACGCACTCCTCATCTTCAACTTACTGAAGCCGGAAAAACGCTCTACCAGTCCTTTATTCAAATCCGGGATATCGAAGAAGGAACCTTGCAAAAGCTAAAGACAGATACTTCCTCGATCCACGGCACAATACGCTTCGGAACCCACTTAAACCGGGCACGGATTTTTCTGATCGATCCGTTTCTGGAGTTTCATGAAAAATATCCGGATGTAGAACTCGACGTCTATTTTATTCACAGTGCCTACACAGAAAAAGTGCTGGATGAAGGAACCGCCGATGTAATTCTCGGCGCCAATTGCACAGCCCTTGCCAACACCCGTGCTGATCGGATCGGTGAGGAAGATATCGTCTTTCTCGCATCCCCAGATCTTTTAAAAGAGCGGATCCCCGACTGGGATGAATCCAGAAAGACGCTGACACGCAAAGAGCTTTCTATGATTCCCCTGACAGCAAGTTCCAATATCAGTATCATGGCACAAAACCTGCATCGAACCATGTTGAAAGCTGGATTCGAGTCCAAGTATATTTTTAAGATCGAGGATAACAATGCCCAGATGGCAATTTGTAAATCTGGAAAGGCAGCCATGTTCTGCCCGGAAAACCAGTTAATCAAAGCCGATCTCTCCTGTCATAGTGAAATATCCTCTTCCGCCAAGCTTCAGGTGTTAAAACTCGAAAATTACAGTGATTTCATGTCCATTGATCTCATCACCTCTGCCCAGCGTAATTTTCCCACCTATGTCACCGATTTTTGTTCCATGATCCGTACCTATTATCAGGATCAGATTCAAAAGGTACGTGCTGAGTATCTACCCTGGTCCAATAATCAATACTACTCTGAGATCACTCTGCACTGACAATCCAGTCTGTATGACATGCCACGGGCACCTTCTTCCTAGCGTATGACAGTAATAAAGGCTCTAAAATCAATAACAGGATGGAATTCTAAAAAATCCCACCCTGACTATTGATCTTAGAGCCTTTATTCTATCCGGAAATCACTTTTCTGCACGGCAGCTCATCTTCGATTTTTTCAAGATCTCCTGTCTTTTTTTCTCTTTTTCCAGCTTTTCCCGGTATTCGTTCTCTTCTCCCTGCTCTCTCGTGATGTAAAAGCCCTTTCTCAGCCATCCTTTTGCGAGACAGATAAAAAATGCTGCCAGCATCATGACGATCCATAATTTTTCACAAATCATTGTTAACATTTCCATAAGAACCTCCTTGCTGTTTCAGCATCATCTGTCATCTCACTTATTTTTTCGGCTTCAGCTTTCCTACAAACAGAAGACAAACGGTGGAAACGATCGATAAAACCATGCATAATCCCCAAGCGGCCATATAGTTTCCGCTCTTCTCATAGATTGCGGAAATAACCGGCGTGCTCACCGCACTGATCGCCAGTGTAACGGTGCTGAGTTTTGCATAGATCTCACTGTAGTTTTTAACTCCAAATACTCCAGAAACCATGGACGGAGCCGTAATGCTCTGGCATGTATTTCCGATTCCATAGAAGAACGCGATGAGCAAAAGCATCGGAACACTGGAATGAAGTACGGAGATCGTCATCAAGAGATAGGAACCGATGATTCCGATCGCCCCAAAGATCACTCCGCCCTTTAGTCCTTTCCGATCGAACAGGCGTCCCATGATCATCTTTGAAAAGATACATACGAAATTGTACAGTGAAATGACGGTTGCACCAAACTGTGCGTCATATCCGAGTGACTGTACATAAGAGGAAATATGGTACAGGGAACATCCGATAAAGGAAATACATCCCATTCCCACTGCGATCAATAAGAACCGTGGATCCTTAAACAGTGTGACAAAATCAGCCTTTTCTCCGGGGCCTTCCGGCTCCTCTGCTCGAATCTGTTCCTCATATCCATCCGGATAATCCCGGACAAAGATAAGAGCCAGTGGAGATACAAGAAGCATCGCCACAAATCCGTAACAGCGGTACGTCACTCTCCAGCCAAACATCTCGATGGCCGCTGTCAGCGGATTCGATAATAAAACTCCACCAAGACTGATTCCCACAAAGATGATACTTGTCGCAAAGGACCGGCTCTCTTTCGGGAACCAGCGCGCCGCCAGCGTTGCGAACGGCATCATCAGCGCAAACGGGTTAAACACTGTTCTCACAAGGATCACTGCATAATACGCATAAACAGATGTAACGTAGCTCTGTGCCACCATTGTGGCACCAGTTCCAAGTACCCCCATAAATAACAGCTTTTTCAAGCTTTTGTCGTTCATGAGCTTTCCTGCTATCGGAGTAACAACAAAGCTCACGATGGTGCTGTACGTAGACGCAAGGGTCAGCGTTGTTGTGCTGACCCCCAGATCTTTCGTAATCGGTAACAAGAAGATTGCCTGACTTCCGATCGTACCATAGTGAAGCACCAGCATACAGAGAACACCATATGCAACGATCACCCAGCCAAAATTTATCTTTTTATCACCCGTCATAAACAATTTTCTCCTTTATAAACCTCATTCTTTAGTATGGCGGGAAGAATAATCCGCACCATACGATGTTCGCAACTGAAATAACAAGCGCCGGAACAAGTCCCATTCTAAGGAGGTCTTTCTGCTTATATCCACCAACTGACATACAAAGCGGAATTGCAACTGTGGATAACGGTGTCAGGTAAGAGGTGAATGTAGCTTTCCATAACATATTGAAAAGTCCTGTCGGGTTCCATGCATATGTTGCGCATAAGAGCAGTACAACCGGCTGTAATGCGGAATACAGAGCCATGTTGGACATAAACTGTGTTACGATGAAGCCTGCGAACCAGAAAAGGATAATTACGAGCCACTTGGACAGATTTTCACCGAGGATCGCCTGAAGTCCCTGCGCAATAAAATCGCCTGCGCCGGATGCAACAAGTGCGTTACCAACTGCCAGAGAACCGATATAGAGGAAGATCGGCGGCATTGTTAAGGATTCCATCGCTTCCTTCTCAGAAAGAACACCTGTAAGGATCGTTAAAACAGCACCGATAAAGCAGATCATCCATGTCGGGATCGTTGCCGGAAGCTTATTGGAGAATAAGATTGCGATAACAACTGCAACGAAGATTCCATAACCACAGAACTCCTGGAACGGCGGTAATGGTTTCTGCTCTTTCATCTGTCTTAACTGAACTTCTGTATAGAGAGGACCGTAATCCGGTGCAACCTTCGGGCAATAGAACATCGCAAACAGTACCGAAAGAACAAGTGTCGGCATATATACAAGCATCGGATCAAACATTCCTTCTCTTGCTGTCACACCGTAGGTCTCCCACATGGTATTTGCTGTAATGTAGGAAGTAGCGCCGGAACCGATCGGAAGGGATGTTACGGTACAGATACAGATCAGTACGATGGAGAACATCGCCTTGGATGGACTCTGATTATTCTTACGGCAGAAATCCGAAACCAGTGGATAACAAATAGAGAAAATTAAGATCGCTGATGGTGCTACCTGAGCGATTGCAAGGGTAACCAGGCAGTACAGGATCATACCTTTCTGGAAACTTCCACCAGAAACCTTATAAGCAAGGTTCGTTACCCTATGGACCATCTGGGTACGGCTGAGTCCACCTGCTACAATAAACATGGATCCCATGATAATAACAGATGAATTTGAAAAGCAGCTTAACGCAGCTTTCGGCTCAAGACATCCTGTGATAACATAGATGCCCATCGCAGCCATTGACACCAACGGAAGAGGAAATTTGTTGGACATGTAGAGCGCCAGAGTTGCTACGAATACGACCAGACATATGATAGTTTGTGTAGGCATATAAAGTCCCCCTTTTCTCTTGCCGGAAGATGGATCCTTTTTGGACCATCTCCCGGTTCTAGTACAGTTACTTATCTTCCAGTTGCAAAAATCTTATTTTTTCATGGAAAGTGCTCTCGGAACGACTCCTTTAGGGATCGGGCATTCATACTTACTGCCCTTTAATCTTCTATTTAATTCTTCCTTGGCTTGTTCCAGTAATTCCGGTTTTTCAATCAGGTCCACTGCGACTCCGGCCATTGCCTCGCCAACCATCAGTGTTGCCTTGTGTGCCGGTGTACTCTTTCCAACAGCAACAGCCTGCCAGGAATGTGCTGCTGTACCAACCGGCCATGTCGGGGCACTAAGAGAAACCGTCGGTACAATCCAGCTTACGTCTCCGACATCGGAGGATGCCGGGAATACGATCTCAACTGGTTTGAAATCCGGAATCGTATCTGCGATCGGATGTCCTGGATTTCCATTCTTGTTTGTTGCTGAAATCTTGCTGTAAAATTCCACATCTTCTTTTGAAAATTCCGGAAGTTTCAGCAATTTCAAATTTTCAACTGCATCACGCCCTAAAACATGGTTCGGAACAGTGTTCGAAGTTGCTTTTACAAAATCAATCTCCAATTCCGTTCCTGTCATTAACGCTGCACCTCGCGCAATATCTTCCACTCTGGACCGCACATCCGCAACTGTTGCGTTATCTTCTGCTCTTAACAATACGAGCACCTCTGCTGTCGGCTGAACAACATTCGGAGAAAATCCACCTGTATCAGTTACTGCATAATGCATCCTGACAGAAGGAAGAACATGCTCTCTGAGGAACTGAATTCCCACATTAAACAATGTCACCGCATCCAACGCACTTCGTCCAAGATGTGGGGAAATTCCAGCATGAGAACTGATTCCTTTATAGCGGAAATAGATCTGACAGTTCGCAAGTGTACTTCCGGCGGAACTTCCATATGCATCTCCCGGATGCCATGCGATCGCAGCATCAAGATGATCAAAACATCTCTCCCTTGCCATGAATGTCTTTCCACCTCCGCCTTCTTCAGCCGGACATCCATAGAAAATAATGGTTCCTTCTTTTCCGTTCTCTTCCAGGTACTTCTTTAATCCGATTGCTGCTGCAAGACAGCCTGTTCCTAAAAGGTTATGGCCGCATCCGTGACCGTTTCCTCCAGGATGGACCGCAATCTTCTCGGTTGCTCCGGCTACCTGGCTGAGACCTGACAATGCATCAAATTCACCAAGGAATCCAATGACTGGTTTTCCGTGTCCAAATGTTCCTGTAAATGCAGTTGGAATATCTGCAACGTCTCTTTCAACCTGAAATCCCTGCTCTTCAAGAGCCTTACATATAATTTCCGAAGAAATTTTCTCCGAATAACAGGTCTCCGGATTGTCCCAGACAGAATCGCTTACTTTATTTAAAAACTCTTCCTGCCCGGCTATGTAATCGAACAGTTCCTGTTTCGTCATGTACCTTCCTCCTTTTTTCGTATATTTCGACCATCTCAAGTTAGTCTGTTACATTTGCACGTCTGCAACTGCTTGTTTAGCCACATCTTAGCATTACAATCATAATTTCTCAAACAATTATTTTCTTGTTTTTGTCGAATGCAATCGAATATTGAATTTATTTTCCAATTACATACAATATTTATCTTGTGATGGTTTTCCAATGCAAAAAGAACACCTGTAAAACAGACGCCGGCACTTTCTTCCGACTATATAGACGCAAAAATCCCCGCCCGGAAACCCGGACGGGGATCATCACCTGTTATAACACTACCGGCAAAATCACTCTGCCTACTTTAATATATTCATGTTTTTGGCGGGTGCTAAGGTCAAAACTCCTCCTGCAAGCAAGCTTGCATCGGACTTTAGACCTTTTCACCCTGGTATATACAATTCACGTAAATTATTTAGCTGCTGCAGCCTTTGCTTCTTTGATCTTCTCTGTCAGCATCGGAACGATCTTGTTTAAGTCGCCTACGATACCGTAGTCAGCTACATCGAAGATCGGAGCGGACTCATCTTTGTTGATCGCAATGATGATGTCAGACTCTTCCATACCAGCTACGTGCTGGATAGCACCGGAAATACCGATTGCGAAGTATACGTGCGGACGAACAGTCTTACCAGTCTGTCCTACCTGAAGATCTTTCGGCTTCCAGCCGGAATCTACAACTGCACGAGAGCAGCTTACTGTACCGCCAATAGCCTCAGCGAGGTCATCAAGCAGTTTGAAGTTCTCTGCGCTGCCAACTCCACGGCCACCGGAAACAAGGATCTTTGCATCCATGATATCAGCTACGTCGGATACTGCCTTAACGATCTCAAGAATCTCAACGTACTTGTTGTCCGGAGTGAAGCCCGGGTTGAATTCGATAATTTCAGCTTTTCTGCCAGCCTCACGGTCAAGCTTCTGCATAACGCCTGGACGTACTGTAGCCATCTGCGGACGGAATTCCGGGCAAGCGATTGTAGCGATCGTGTTGCCGCCGAATGCCGGACGGGTCATAAGGAGCTGATTATGTTTCTGCTCTTTACCCGGCATAGCTACGAGCGGGAAATCTCCGATATCGAGCTGTGTGCAGTCTGCTGTAAGACCTGTATGGATACGTGCGCAAACACGCGGGCCAAGGTCACGACCGATTGCTGTAGCACCGATTAAGAAGATGTCCGGCTTGAACTCGTTGATAACAGATGTGATCGCATGAGTATACGGCTCAGTTCTGTAATCCTTTAATTCCGGATCGTCAACAACGATAACTTTGTCTGCACCGTACTCACCGAGTTCGTCTGCAAGACCTTTTACGTTGGAACCAACTAAAACTGCTGTTACAGTTGTTCCTAAATCTTTTGCCAGGTCTTTACCTTTACCGATCAGCTCCAGAGCGATGCTGCTGATCTGATTGTCTACCTGCTGTGCAAAGACATATACACCCTTATATTCTGCTAAATTCATCACTTTTCACCACACTTTTCTTTTATTAAATTAAAGTACATGTTTCTCAGTAAGTTTCTCAACAATGTAATTTGCAGCTGCGGACGGATCAAGGTTTGTCTCCTTAACGCCTGCACCCTTTCTTACTTTGTCGGAAGCCTTAGCGATCTGAGTCGGGGATCCCTTAAGACCAAGGTTGGAATCAAGGACATCTTTCAGATCTTTTCTGCCCCAAACGGTGATCTCTTTCTTGTATGCATCGAAGATTCCGCCCGGAGTCATGTAACGCGGCTCATTTAACTCAGAAAGTGCTGTAATTAAGCACGGCATTTTAGCCTTTAACATCATGTATCTATCATCGAACTGACGCTTAACGATTACGGAATCGCCATCGATCTCGATACCCTCAGCATAGCTGATTACCGGAAGACCAAGATGCTCAGAAATCTGCGGTCCTACCTGAGCAGTATCACCATCGATAGCCTGACGGCCTGTGATGATGAGGTCATAGTCAAGGTTTCTTAAAGCACCAGCGATTGTCTGGGAAGTAGCCCATGTATCAGCACCGCCAAGAACACGGTCTGTAACAAGGATACCGTTGTCAGCGCCCATAGCCATAGCCTCACGAAGAACTTCCTCAGCCTTCGGAAGACCCATTGTAACTACTGTAACTTCTGCACCATACTGATCTTTCAAGCGAAGAGCTGCCTCCAGACCAGCTTTATCATCCGGGTTCATGATTGTGAGCATAGCTGCTCTGTCAAGTGTTCCATCCGGTTTGAACTTTACGCCGCCCTTAGTATCCGGCACCTGTTTTACACAAACAACGATTTTCACTGTATTTCACTCCTTATTTTCGTTTTTAGTTATGATTTTCCAGCTGTTAAATGTCTTGTAACTGCTCTGTAGGTCTGCGCACTTGCTGCGCTGACCGTAATAAAACCTAAGCAGGATGGCAAAAATCCCATCGGCAAAGCCGATCTGGAATGGATTTTTGCTCGTAACTGTGAAGGTACTGAACAGTTAAATTACTTTAACAGTGCGCCGGAGATAACCATTCTCTGAACTTCACTTGTTCCTTCGTAGATCTCGGTGATCTTAGCATCACGCATCATACGCTCTACGTCGTACTCTCTGATGTAACCATAACCACCATGGAGCTGAACAGCCTTTGTTGTTACTTCCATAGCAACCTCTGCTGCATACAGTTTAGCCATAGCTGCTTCTACAGAGTATGTCTTCTGAGTAGCCTTAGCCATTGCTGCACGGTAAACCATCATCTGAGCAGCTTTTACCTTTGTTGCCATATCAGCAAGCTGGAACTGTGTGTTCTGGAACTGACCGATTGTGCGGCCAAACTGCTTTCTCTCTTTTACGTAAGCGATTGTTCTGTCAAGAGCGCCCTCTGCAAGACCAAGAGCCTGAGCAGCGATACCGATACGTCCACCGTCAAGTGTATGCATAGCGATCTTGAAGCCCTCACCCTTCTTACCTAAAAGGTTGTCCTTCGGGATGCGGCAGTCTGTGAAAATAAGTTCATATGTTGCAGATCCGCGGATACCCATCTTCTTCTCTTTTGTACCAAAAGTGAAGCCCGGTGTTCCTTTCTCTACGATAAACGCGGAGATCTCTTTCTGCATTTTGCCACGTTTCTCAACTGTGCCTGTAACAGCGATAACGATGTATGTATCAGCATACTTACCGTTCGTGATAAAGCACTTGGAACCGTTTAATACCCACTCGTCGCCGTCTAAAACAGCTTTTGTCTGCTGACCCTGAGCGTCTGTACCAGCGCCCGGCTCAGTTAAACCGAATGCACCTAACTTCTCGCCCTTAGCAAGCGGAACAAGGAATTTCTGCTTCTGCTCTTCTGTACCGAATGTCTGGATCGGATCCATGCAAAGGGATGTATGTGCGGAAACGATAACGCCTGTAGTACCGCAAACTTTGGAAAGCTCCTCAACGCACATAGCGTAAGTAAGCGGATCACAGCCCTGTCCACCATACTCCTTCGGTACCGGAATACCAAGGAAACCGTTTTTAGCCATCTTCTCTACGGTTTCTACCGGGAATCTCTCTTCCTCGTCAACCTCCTGAGCAAGGGGTTTGACTTCCTTCTCGGCGAAATCATGGAACAGTGTTCTCGCCATCTCATGCTCTTTACCTAATGTAAAATCCATGTTTTTAGTTCCTCCTTGTGAATTGTATCATGTATAACATGGAGAAATGTGGATGCTTCATTTCTCCGATGTACCTATCCATTGGACAAACGGGGGACAGCCCGCATTTATCCGATCCCGCATTTTGCAGGTTCAAAACTCCCGGCATATAACCCAACATATGTGCCCGGAATTCTGATTGTGAAAAAAAACACAATCTTGGTTAAAAAATAAATTTAGCGTTTTCTTTACCTCATAAATCTGCTTTCGCTGATATTTAGTGGAAAAAGCAAACGCTATCGGGTTATCTGCCTGACGGGATCAGATCCCCGTCAGGCATTTCCCATACCGGTAACTATCTCCGGATTATTTCGTGTAATCGTAGAAGCCCTTGCCGGTCTTTCTTCCAAGAAGGCCGCCGCGAACCATCTTCTTAAGAAGCGGATGCGGACGATACTTCGGATCGCCTGTCTCTGTCTCAAGAACGTTCATGATTGCAAGAACAACATCAAGACCGATCAGATCACCGAGAGCTAACGGTCCCATCGGATGGTTAGCGCCAAGCTTCATGGCAGTATCGATACCCTCTACGGAAGCAACGCCATCAGCGTAAATGCCGACTGCTTCGTTGACCATCGGAATAAGAATTCTGTTTACAACGAAACCAGCAGCCTCTTCTACCTGTACCGGAGTCTTGCCGATCTCTTCAGAGATCTTCTTAACAGCTTCAACGTCTTCCGGCTTTGTGTTTAAGCCAGCGATAACCTCAACCAGCTTCATAACCGGTGCCGGGTTGAAGAAATGCATACCGATTACATGTCTCTCAACAGCGCTGCCGATCTCTGTAATGGAAAGAGAGGAAGTGTTTGTTGCAAAGATACAGCTCGGTTTACAGATCGCATCGAGCTCTTTAAATGTCTGCTTTTTGATCTCCATGTTCTCGATCGCAGCCTCTACAACGAGGTCACAGTCACCGCAGATATCTTTCACACCAGTTGTGATCTTGTTAAGGATCTTGTCAGCCTCTTCCTGAGTCATTTTGCCTTTTGCGATTCTCTTTTCGAATCCAGCGGCAATTTTCTTCTTTCCGTTCGCTGCAAATGTTTCATTGATGTCGCAGAGCATTACCTCATAGCCTTCAGTCTGTGCGAATGCCTGTGCAATACCGGAACCCATGGTTCCTGCGCCGATAATACCAACTTTCATGATTTTATCTCCTTATATATGCAACAATGTTATGTAATCTTATCGATTTTTGAAGCCGTCCACTTTTCTCTTCTCGAGGAACGCCTTCATTCCTTCCTTCTGATCCTCAGTCTCAAAGCACTCGGAGAAATATTTCTCTTCGATGGAGATTGCGTGATCAAGGTCGGAAAGGTAACCGTCTGTCAGGGACTCCTTGGAATTTCTGACAGCAATCGGTGCGTTGGAGGCGATCTTCTTTGCCAGCTTCATAACTGTCGGCATAAGCTCTTCCTTCGCACATACACCGTTTACAAGACCGATCCGGTATGCCTCGTCCGCTTTGATATTGACAGCAGCATATACCATTTCCTTTGCTTTTCCGGTTCCGATCAGTCTTGCGAGACGCTGGGTTCCGCCGAATCCCGGAGTGATGCCAAGACCAACCTCCGGCTGTCCGAACATAGCGTTTTCGGAGCAGTAACGGATATCGCAGCTCATTGCAAGCTCATTTCCACCGCCAAGCGCAAAACCGTTGACAGCAGCAATCGACGGGATCGGAAGTGTCTCCAGCTTACGGAAAACATCGTTTCCTGCTTTACTGAATTCACGTGCTTCCTGTACAGTCATTGTACTCATTGCAGCAATGTCCGCACCGGCAACAAAGGATTTCTCACCTGCGCCGGTCACAACCAGCACTCTTGTTGTACCAAGATCGATGCTGTCAAGAACAGCGTCAAGATCCTGGATAACCTCTGTATTTAAAGCATTTAATGCTTCCGGACGGTTGATGGTGATAACACCAATAAAACCGTCCTGCTCATATTTTACAAAACCCATATCGTCGTTCTCCTCAGATTTTGTCTATGTCCCAGATCAGATTAGTCTCTCTCTACGATTGTAGCACAGCCCATTCCGCCGCCGATGCAAAGAGTTGCAAGACCCTTCTTAGCATCTGCCTTCTCCATCTCATGAAGAAGTGTAACGAGAATACGGCATCCGGAAGCTCCTACCGGGTGTCCGAGAGCGATCGCGCCGCCGTTCGGGTTTAACTTGTTAAGGTCAAAGCCAAGCTCTTTACCTACTGCTACAGACTGTGCAGCGAATGCCTCGTTAGCCTCGATGATATCGAAGTCTTTGATCTCCATGCCTGTTCTCTTAAGAACTTTTCTTGTAGCTGCAACCGGTCCGATACCCATGATCTTCGGATCTACGCCGCCGAGAGCACCGGCAACCCATGTAGCCATCGGCTTAACACCGAGCTCTTTAGCTTTCTCTTCGCTCATAACAACAACTGCTGCTGCACCGTCGTTGATTCCTGAAGAATTACCAGCTGTAACTAAGCCGCCGTCTTTCTTGAATGCCGGTTTTAACTTACCGAGAGTCTCAACCGTTGTTCCGTGACGCGGGCCTTCATCTGTATCTACGATAACTATCTCTTTTTTCTTCTTGACTTCTACCGGAACGATCTCGTCCTTGAATGCGCCGGACTTCTGAGCTGCCTCTGCCTTCTGCTGGCTTACTGCAGCGAACTTGTCCAGTTCTTCTCTTGTAAGACCCCACTGATCGCAGATGTTCTCAGCTGTGATACCCATGTGGTAGTTGTTGAATGCATCCCAGAGAGCATCGTTAACCATTGTATCAACTAAGGTAGCATTGCCCATACGGTATCCGTAACGACCTTTCATCATAGCATACGGAGCCATGGACATGTTCTCCATGCCGCCTGCAACAACGATATCAGCGTCACCGGAAAGGATCATCTCAGCTGCCATGTTAACAGCCTCAAGACCGGAACCGCATACTACGTTGATCGTTACAGCCGGAACCTCGATCGGGAGACCAGCTTTTAATGTAGCCTGACGAGCTACGTTCTGTCCCTGGCCAGCCTGGATTACACAGCCCATGTAAACTTGATCAACAGCTTCCGGAGCTACACCTGCTCTCTTTAAAGCCTCTTTAATTACGATTGCGCCAAGTTCCGGAGCCGGAACTGTGCTTAATTCGCCACCCATTGTTCCGATTGCGGTACGGCATGCACCTGCCAGTACAATTTTCTTTGCCATTTTCTTTTCCTCCTCATTATACCGCTGCCATGCTCTACACCATATTTTTTCCACAAGCAAGGCAGTATATTATGTATAACTAATAATATCACCAAACCGTTTTTGTGTCAAATAATTATGACAAGCTTTTTATATATTTTTTCTAAACAAATTAGAAAGTTTCCTTATCCTTTCGTACAAAAGTTACTTTTTTGCTTTGATGCGGTGTTTTGGCGATTCGTCATGTTTGGCGAACATTTACGAAGCTTTTTCCCGGAATTATTGACCTTACACCCGGAAAATGTTAAAATAATCTCATAGTTTGTACGTGCGGCCTATGTTTCCTGTTTTCGTGTCAATGGAAACAAAAAACCCGCACAATATATTGCTACTATATTTTTATGGTTACAAAGAGAGGGTATTGAAATGGATTTCAAACAGATGTATCAGGAAAAGCTGGTTTCCGCAGAGAAGGCAGCTTCCGTAATCAAGTCCGGTGACTGGGTCGATTACGGCTGGACAACAGCGACACCGGTTGCTGTCGACAAAGCAATCGCAAAAAGACTTCCGGAATTAACAGACGTAAACTTCCGCGGCGGTATCTTAATGTGGGTGCCGGAGATCTTCAAGATCGAGAATCCGGCAGAACATATGACCTGGAACTCCTGGCATATGGGCGGTATCGAGAGAAAAGCAATCGCGCAGGGCTTCAGCTACTATGCTCCGATCCGTTACTCTGAGCTTCCGAGATATTACAGAGAATCCCAGAATAAGCCGGACGTAGCTGTATTTCAGGTTTCCCCGATGGACGAGCACGGTTTCTTCAACTTCGGACCGAACGCTTCCCATATGGCGGCTGTATGTGAGACTTCCAAGGTCGTTATCGTGGAAGTGAATGAGAATATGCCGGTATGCTTCGGCGGCACCGAAGAGGGTGTTCATATCTCCCACGTTGACATGATCGTTGAAGGTGACAACCCGGCGATCGCTGAAATGGGCGGCGGAGCTGCTGCAACAGATGTTGACCAGGCTGTCGCAAAGCTGATCCTTGAAGAGATCCCGGACGGCGCATGCTTACAGCTTGGTATCGGCGGAATGCCGAACGCAGTCGGTGCCCTGATCGCACAGTCCGACCTAAAAGACCTCGGGGTTCACACAGAGATGTACGTCGACGCTTTCGTTGATATCGCAAAGGCCGGGAAGATCACTGGCGCAAAAAAGAATATTGACAAAGGCCGTCAGGTATACGCTTTCGGCGCAGGTACAAAGAAATTATACGACTACTTAAATAAGAACCCGGAGTGCATGTCCGCACCGGTAAACTACACAAACGATGTCCGCACGATCGCTGCTCTTGACAACTTCATGTCCATCAACAACGCGGTTGACCTCGACCTCTTTGGCCAGGTAAACGCTGAGTCCGCAGGAATCAAGCACATCAGTGGAGCCGGCGGACAGCTTGACTTCGTTCTGGGAGCTTACCTTTCCAGAGGTGGAAAGAGCTTCATCTGCTGCTCTTCCACTTTCAAGAAGAAGGACGGTACCTTAGAGTCCAGAATCGTTCCGACACTGGCTCCAGGCTCCATCGTAACCGATACCCGTGCGAACATTCACTGGCTCGTTACCGAGTACGGTAAAGTAAACTTAAAAGGTCTCTCCACATGGCAGAAGACCGAAGCTATCATCTCCGTAGCTCACCCGCAGTTCCGCGACCAGCTGATCGCAGAGGCTGAGAAGATGCATATCTGGAGAGCAAGCAACAAACGCTGATCATAAATGAGAATGTAAAACAGGGGCTGTCAATGACAGCCCCTGTTGTTGTATAATATGATCATGCATTCAGGATCGGATCCATCAATGTGATCCCCTTTTCATTTGCAAGCTTCCGTCTGCATATTTCCAGAAGAGGCTTCTGATATGGCGACTTATCCTCCGTCCGGTACAGATAGTAGAGCGTTCTGCTTGGCGGCTCCACATCGAGTTCATGGATCGATACCGGCGTCGTCTTTAAGATGCTTTTTGCGACAGAGATCGGAAGAAACGCCCAGTTATCACCGTTCTGGGTGAAATACTGTAAAAATCCCATCTCATCCAGATAAACCTGTGGAACTGCCGCGCTGTTGAAATAATAGTTATGCCAGGTGTCAAAATTCTGATCCCACTGCGTCCGGATCTCCCGGCGCGGATCCAGCTCTGAGACTTTGATGTTGTGGGGAAGATTCAGATCTTTTCCCACTATCAGGCACAGTTTTTCCTTAAATAATACCTCCGTCTTTACCTGTGACGAATACATCGGATCCGTGATAAAGGCGATGTCTACCGTCTTGTTGTTTACATAGCTGTAAGCTTCACTCGAATGAAGTGTCGTCACATGGAGGCTGCATTCCGGCGTATTCCTTATAAATTCCTGAAACACCGTTGGCAGCATGAATGCAAGGAGGCTTCCGACACTGGCCACATAAAAACTCTTCTCATTGCTCAGCAACGCTTCCTCCTGAGTCTCATTCCAAAGTGCCTGCCAGCGGTGTGCAATTCCAACAAAGGCTCTCCCCTGTCTTGTCAGCTCCACATGACGGACTCCTTTATTCCGGATAAACAGGGAATAGCCCAGTTCTTCCTCCAGTGCGCGGATCCGGCGGCCGAGAGCCGGCTGTGTGATATATAATTTTTCTGCCGCCGCAGAAAAGCTTCCGCACTGGGCGATCTTCAAAAACGCTTCAATTTCAAGAAACGTCATGTTCTATTCTCCTTTCTGTGCCGCAACACCAACATGTTCGATATCTTTTTTGCGTGAGCATCTTCATTTCATGCTGTTTCGTTCCAAAATGTTAATATTTATATTTATTATATCAAAACAGGGACGCTTTTACAATTCTATCAAACCATCTTACGATTTTGGGCACAAACGGTATTTTGCGCCCTATATGCCTGGACGTTCCAAAATATTAAGTTTTATTAATATTTAATATTATAATTTGTCACTTTTTATTTACTCATAACCATTTTACTTTCCAGACAAACCATGCTATAATACACGAATGGAAGGAAGAGCCGCACCAACTCTTCCCGAAACTTTCTTCTCATTATATTATAACGCGATATTTTAAACGCACAGCCGCCTTGGAACGATATTTGGGGTATCGTCCTTGGCGGCTGTGTTCGTTATTCTGATTTGTTGACATTGTTCTCTTCTTGCCGGATGCTGCGCATCCGACAAGAAGCGTCGGGCGTCGCCCTTATAGAAAAAGGCTCTCAAACCACTGAGAAAATGTAAACATTTTTCAGTGGTCCGAAAGCCTTTTTCTGCAATGTCAACTTTAAGCGTTCAGTTCTTTCTTATAAACCTCAATGACTTTCTTCATCGCCTCCGCACCCGGAGCACCGATGGTCACACGTTTCTCCACGCATGTCTTCATGGAGATCGCATCGTAAATATCTTCCTCGAATACCGGACTGATGGACTTGAACTGTTCCAGAGTCAGATCATCTAATGCCTTGTTCTCGTTGATGCAGAGAAGTACCAGCTGTCCGATGATCCCGTGGGCATCACGGAACGGAACGCCGTGGTTTACAAGGTAGTCCGCAGCATCTGTGGCATTCGTAAAGCCGTTCTTTGCGCTGGCTTCCATCACATCTTTGCGGAATGTCATCGTGGATACCATTCCTGTGAAGAGTAAGAGGCAGCCCTTTACGGTGTCGATGGCATCGAAGGTCAGCTCTTTGTCTTCCTGAAGGTCCTTATCGTATGCCAGCGGAATTCCCTTCATGACGGTCAGCATGGACATCAGGGCACCATAGACACGGCCGGCCTTTCCGCGGATCAGCTCCGCGATATCCGGATTCTTTTTCTGCGGCATAATACTGCTTCCGGTGCTGTAAGAATCATCCATCTCAACAAAACGGTACTCGTTGCTGTTCCAGATGATGATCTCCTCGGAGAAACGGCTCAAATGCATGGCGATCGTGGAGAGTGCTGCCAGAAGCTCAATGAGATAATCCCGGTCGGATACGGAATCCATGCTGTTTAAGGTCGGTCCATCAAAGTCTAAAAGCTCTGCTGTGTACTCGCGGTCTAACGGGTACGTGGTTCCTGCAAGGGCACCGGATCCTAATGGGCAGTAATTCATGCGCTTTCTGATATCTGCAAGACGTCCCCTGTCACGGCGGAACATCTCGTAGTAAGCACCTACATGGTGAGCCAGAGTTACCGGCTGTGCTTTCTGAAGATGGGTAAATCCCGGCATGTAGGTGTGGAGATTGTCCTCCATGAGCTTTAAGAGAACTTCCAGAAGTCCCTTTAACAGGACATCTGTCTCATCGATCTCATCTCTTGTGTAGAGCTTCATATCGAGAGCGACCTGATCATTTC
Organism: Clostridium sp. MCC328; assembly: GCF_018785465.1. Lineage (NCBI taxonomy): Bacteria > Bacillati > Bacillota > Clostridia > Eubacteriales > Clostridiaceae > Clostridium > Clostridium sp. MCC328. Next base: position 86,416 of record NZ_WQPW01000067.1, on the reverse strand, counting down.
TGCTTCGCCCGGTGTGGAGTCTCTTTCCGGCATCTCCGATCCGTTCGATCAGGTTCGCCTCAACGAAGGAATGGATATCCTCGGATTCCGTTGTGATTTTTAAGGTTCCGTTGTCGATATCTTCACGAATACTCTTTAAGCCGGCAATGATCGTGTCACGGTCTTCCTCTGTGAGGATCCCCTGTTTCGCGAGCATCGTCACATGGGCGATACTGCCTGCGATATCCTGTCTGTAAAATTTCTGATCGAAGGAGATGGATTCATTAAAATTGTGTACTAACTGGTTCTCTTCCTTCGTAAATCTTCCGCCCCAAAGTTTCATGTCTGTTCCTCCGTTGTCTGTTTTATATGATTTATAGTTTTTGATTATCTCGATCGATATCCTGTGACTCTTCTCTTCGTTCTCCTAAATACTCATCGGAAAACTCTTGTTTCTCATCCTCTTCGATTTCATCCGGAATTGTTTCGTCAGGGTCATCTAAGGCGTCCTCGTCATCAATATCCGGAATTTCCTCAAACTCAGGATCGTCGTCCGAAGACTCTTCTTCAAGTTTTCTCTGCATTTTCCAAATTTTTCTTGCCTCTTCCCTGGCTTTCCGCCTCTCCATCTCTCTGCGCAAAAACCATAAAAAGATCAGGATCATGATCGATCCGCCTGTGATCAGGCCGCCAGTCTTTAATCCCTCCGGGAAATAAGAAAAATCGATCACATGGTCCCCTGCACCCACATCGATGGCAAGGAATGCGCCGAACGCTTTCCTCGTCTCCACCTTCTGCCCGTCTACCTTCACAGTCCAGCCCTTATCGAAGGGGATCGATGTGAAGATCGTTCCAGCCCGGTCAGCAGTTACAGTTCCGGAAAGTTTCGTGTCCTTCCAGCTCGTCAGATACATCGGCATTCGGTTCAGACGGTCATAAACCTGAATCATGGCATCCTCGGAGAACCGGTAGGCAATGGCATTCAGCTGCTCACCCGCCTCATCCGCCGTGAGCTTCACTTCATATCCCGGAGACAGGGTTCCGAGTTCCAGAAGATATCCGCGGTCTACATTGCCAAATGACTTTGAACCCGACGGCAGATCCGCTTTCACGTTCTTCACCTTCTTATTCAGAACGAACACATAGTATTCCCCGGTCATATCCGGTGTGAAGGTGAACGTATTTTTATTCACTGTTCCGCCTGTATCTACAAGAACTTCGTCTGCCCCTGTGACCAGACACAGATCATTCTGTACTTCCGCGGGATTATCCATCTCATACTGCCAGTTCTCCTCAATATCCGAAGGAAGAACAAAGCCCAGCGGCAGTGTATACAGGTTCTCATAGAGATATGTCCCGCCGCTCTCCCTCAAATACATCATAAGCTCCGTGTTGGACACTGCATCGGAATAGAGCGCATATTTTACGGAAAAGATGCTGTCCACAAGCGGTGTGCTTCCCGTGATGCTGTAGGCGTTCGTGGAGGACTCGCATCCAAGCTTCTTAAAGACCTTCGATAGATCCGCATTTGCCGTTGAGGAGAACAGGGATACCGACGGGAAGTTCATCCATGCGCCATCGTTTTTCGTCTTTCTCGTCTTTTTCTCCACCCGGTAGAAATCCGATGCCGGTTCCAGAGAATCCTTCAAGATCCGGACCTCTTCGTTATCCGCAGTGTAGGATTCACGGCTCGTGGTCGTGACACTCGTCACGGTTGTATTGATGGCTGCCTCCATGGAGACCAGCGCCAGTGCCAGAAATCCGGCCAAGGCCCGCCTTCCTCCTTTATAAAGGTAGATCAGTCCCGCGTAAGCCGCAAGGAAGATGATCGCCACATAGTAGACAATAAAGTGGAAATGTTCCTGTGTCACCAGCTTTTCTGCCAGAAGTACAAAGCAGATGCTTCCCCAGAACGCGATAGCAACATACTTTTTCGGTGTTTCATCCAGATGCGCATAAGCCCGGAAACAGATAAATAGCATCAGGAAGATATAGATGAAGGACTGTCGGCACGGAAGGCTGTTCGGATAGTGGAATCCATGCCAGATAAAATTCAGCACATTCATGGAAAAGCTTGCAAAAAAGAGCAGCAACAGTCCGCAGTACACAGCCTTTTCTTTCACAGAGATCTTCTTACATGCCAGATATAGCAAAAAGAAGAGAAATACCGCGACGCCGCAGTAAATATTCGGCCAGTGGTCCAGACCGATCTCCGTCTCCACATTTCCGATATGGCGGGCGATCATATCGAAGATCGGGAAATAGGAAGTCCACGCCTTTGGGAAATCAAAGTTGCCGGATGCCGTACTCTGGAGCGCACAGATCTCCGGCAGCAGAACTCCCGCCGCGAGTCCGCCGGAAAGCAGGGAGTAGATTCCAAACCTCGCACAGCTCTCCACGTATTTTCTTACCGGTCCCGGTTCTTCCAAAATAAGAAGTGCGATGAAATAAAGCACCAGAAACAGGCAGGTCATGATGGAAATATAGTAGTTGGACAAAATGGAAAGCCCAAGGGTCACGCAGTAGAGCATTCCCTTCTGTTCCCTCACAAGACGCTCCAGTCCGTAAACGATCAGCGGGAAGAGGAGAATGCAGTCCAGCCACATGATATTCCAGCTGTACGCCGCCATATATCCGGACAACGCATAAAAAATCCCGAAAAATCCGACACCCAGAATACAGTTTTTACTGTGCTGTTTTAAATACCAGGCAAAGCTGAGTCCCGAAAGTCCGATCTTTATGACGATCATGATTGTCATGAATTCGATGATCAATTTTTTCGGGCAGAGCAGGATCAGCCAGTTTAAAGGGCTTGCGAGATAATATGCGTAAAGAGCCGCAAAATTAACACCCATTCCCACATCCCAGCTGTATAGAAGGCTTCCACCGGTCCGCAGCTTATACTGGAACTCCGAGAAGAACGGGGCGTACTGATGATACATGTCCGTCCTAAGAAAGCACCTCTCGCCGAACGGGAAGATCCCTCTCTGGGCAAATATGCAGATCATAACGAGCACCGGGACAAAAAACGCGATCATAAGACCGTCTCTCGGCTTTAGCACCGGCACCGTTCGTCGTTTCTTCTTACACGTTTCCGGGATTCTTTCTGGTATTTCTTCCCGGACTGTGTCATCAATTTCTTTTATTTCTGTCATACCGTAAAACTCCTCCGTCTACGCAAAAGGTATTTCGCACTTCAAGATCTGATCCGGTCATTTCTTTTTGTCATTCGTAAAAATCAGGATCTTGCTGAACACATAATTCAGTACCACGACCACGACCGAGATCAGAAGCTTGCAGAGAAAGAACTCCATCTTCATGAGATCCACCATAACAAACAGGGCAGCGAGGTTAAACAGGAAGGTCGCTACCCGGCAGAGAACAAATGAAACAAATTCTCTCCATACCTTCCCCGGATTCAGCGTATGGCTCTCAAATACCCACCACTTATTCGTCACAAAAGCGAACAGCACCGCAGCCACCCACGCAATGGTCTGAGCAGGAACCGGATCCATCTTCCATATATAATATAGAAGATTTGAGATCACATAGTCGATCACTGTTGTCAGAACACCGAAGATCAGGTAAGCGATCCCCTCGCGGGCCAGACCGGACTTTTTCTTTGCTGTTCCTGTTCCATTCGCCGGTTCCTGTATCTCCTTGGATTCCCCATTCCCCTGGCTGCTTTTCAGTTTCTCAATTTTTTCTTTCATAAACATTTCCGTCCTTTTCCAGAAGCACGCTGTCAAAACGTTTTTCCGGTATTTTTTCAAGGATTCCCCTACCGTTTTCGATAGTCTTTTTCATTTTAGTATACCAACGCAAAAAAGTAAAGGACTGACAGCCGGTAATTCGGCTGTCAGTCCCTCTTTTTTACGATCATTTCAGTTTTTATTTCTCCGGCAGCCTGTCTGCCGTTTTTCCCGCCTTATTCAGCAAGGAGCTTGTCGATACTTACAAGTTTTACGCATACGCAGAAAATCTCAGCCGCAAGCTTTAAATCTTCCAGTGTCGGGAAGGACGGAGCAATACGGATATTGGAGTCATGCGGATCCTTGCCGTATGGGTAGGTTGCACCTGCGCCTGTCATGACAACACCGGCATCCTTACACTTGGCAACGATCGCCTTCGCGCATCCATCAAGAGAATCGAAAGAAACGAAATATCCTCCGTTCGGTTTTGTCCACTTACCAATCTCAAGTCCGCCAAGCTCTTTATTTAAGATCTCGTCAACCGCCTCGAATTTCGGGCAGAGGATCGCAGCATGTTTTGCCATCTGAGCCTTGATTCCATCAAGATTCTTGAAGAAGCGCACATGACGGAGCTGGTTGATCTTATCATGGCTGATAAACTGTACGTTCATCTGTTTCTTCATATCTTCGATATTCGCCTTGGATGTAGCGATCGCGGAGATAGCGGATCCCGGGAATGTGATCTTTGCTGTGGAACCGATCTTATATACCATATCCGGATTTCCGGCCTTCGCGCACTCAGAAAGGATATCAAGGATATGATCCGGATGATCCGGGTGTAAATGATGTACGCAGTAAGCGTTATCCCAGATAATTCTGAAGTCTTTTGCTGCCGGCTTTAAGTTTGCGAATCTCTTTACTGTTTCGTCGGAATAGGACTGTCCGGACGGGTTCGAATAAAGCGGAACGCACCAGATGCCTTTTACAGTCTCATCGTTATTTACATATTTTTCAACAAGATCCATATCCGGACCATCGGCTGTCATCGGAATATTGATCATCTCAATACCGAAGTACTGGGTGATCGCAAAGTGTCTGTCATATCCCGGAACCGGGCAGAGGAATTTTACTTTGTCGAGTTTGCACCACGGAGTACTTCCGCAAACACCATGTGTCCAGGCACGGCTTACCGTATCAAACATCAATGTCAGGCTGGCATTTCCGTACATAACGATATTTTCAGCCGGAGCATCCATCATAGCTCCCATCAGCTCTTTTGCTTCCTGAATACCGGTCAGGATTCCATAGTTTCTTACATCGCCGTCAGCGGAGATATAGTCGCTGGAGCTGTTTAAGACATCCATCATCGGAAGGGAAAGGTCGAGCTGCTCCTTACATGGCTTGCCCCGGGCCATATTCAGGCTTAAATTTTTTCCCTGATACTCTTTGTACACAGCCTCAAGCTGCTCCTTTAAAGATGCAAGTTCTTCCTTTGACATTTCGCGGTATGGTTTCATGTCAGTATCCTCCTCAATTTTTCGTTTTTTACAGCACCGAAAACCCCTTACGGTGTCTGTCCCCTATGACTATATTATAATCGAAGACTGAAAATCTTACAATACAAAAAATAAAGTTTCACCCTATTTTTCTCACAATTTTGGGCCTTCTCACAAAAATATCTTAACCCTCGCTCCGTTGACTTTTTTTTAACAATAACGTATCATTATATTATTGATTTTTATCGAACAGCCACAGAGGGGGATACCGAATGATAAATGAAAATAAGAGCATCAGGGATCTGAAACGCATGGTTCTGATCGGAGCGATCGTCGCCCTCGTATCCCAGCTCTACTGGAATCTTTTTGTATATAATTTCCGTATCTCCTCTTCCGTTATCGTGCTCCCGGTCCTCTTAATGACGCTGGGAAAAAATCTTTCCACGACGATGACCTGTTCGGTAACTGCAGTGATCGTTTTTCTGTTCCGACTGATTGCAGCGGTAAACGGCGGTGCTGATCTCATAACATCCGCGGAAAATTTATTTCCAAACGCGGTCTTCTATTTCTGCTACGGGATCATCTTTAACGCCATGATCCCCGGAAAACATACCGTGTCCTTCAGCCGGTTATTTCCGGCGGTCTTTTTTGCAGATTTTGGATCGAATCTGGTGGAACTCTGTATCTCAGAGAGCTCACTTCACACTATGACACCGGAAAAGGCCGGATACCTTCTCCTGATCGCCCTGTTCCGGACTTTCCTCACAAGCCTGATCTTAATGGCGGAAAGTCACTACCGGACTCTTTTAAAAAACGAAGAGCACGAGAACCGTTACCGCCGCCTGTTCTTAATGACTACAGGCTTAAAGAATGAGATCTACTTCATGCGGAAGAATTCCGAGGAGATCGAATCCGTCATGGCGAACGCCTATAAGCTCTACGAGAAGTTAAACGAGATGGACGTGCCGGATGATATGAAGCACATGTCACTCTCCATCGCGCGGGATGTCCACGAGATCAAGAAAGACTATATCCGGATCATTCAGGGAATTGAGGAGGAGATCTCCGAGGAGTACGATGAGAAGCGGATGAGCTTTCAGGATATCTTAAAGATCCTCGAAGACACCACCTACCATATGCTGGAGGCGAAAAATGTCCATATCCAGCTTGAGTTCCGATGCTCGGACAACTTTATGACCGAGGAGCATTACGAACTCATGGCCGTGTTGAAAAATCTTGTCAACAATGCCATTGAGGCCATCGAATCCGACCGGAAGATCGGCACGATCTGCATCGAAGAGCACCTTCGTGACGGGAACTACATCTTCTGTGTCACAGATGACGGACCCGGAATTTCCTCCCGCCATCTGCCGAATATTTTTAAAATGGGATATTCAACGAAATTTGACCATAAAACCGGAAATATCTTCCGCGGTGTCGGTCTTTATGGGGTAAAAATGACCGTGGAAGAACAGTTTAAGGGAAGCATCGAAGTGAGATCGGAGCAAGGCAGCGGAACTGCCTTTACTGTTATGATTCCGGCTGCGTCCCTTGTGGAGGAAGAATTATGAGGATCTATATCGTAGAAGACGACCTGTCCGTCATCAACATTTTAGAAGACATCATCGAGGCACAGGGACTCGGAGAAATCTGCGGCGACTGCGGCGGAGAGCCGGCAAACCTTGCCGACGTTCTGCGGTCAAAGCCTGATGTTGTCCTCGTCGACTTTTTCATGCCGGTAAAGGACGGCGTTGAATTTGTAAAAGAACTGCGTACCGTGAACACCACGATCAAATGTATTATGATCTCTCAGGTGTCCGCCAAAGAGCTGATCAGCAAGGCCTACAGCGCCGGGATCGACTTCTTTATCAGCAAGCCGATCAACCTGATCGAGGTCCGTTCCGTATTAAAAAATGTGGAACAGCAGATCACAAATGAACACACTCTGGCGAATATCCGCCGGATGTTCATGAACGAAATCGACAATATGCCAAAGGGAACGAAACCGGAATCAGATGATTACGGCAGAAAGTTAAAATACATCTTAAACCGCGTCGGCATGTCCGGAGAAAAAGGATGTCCGGATATCATAAAGATCTGCGAATATCTTCACGAGAATCATATTCCTGTATCCAACTTAAGCGTGTCACAGATGTGCGAGGCGGTCAGTGATTCCCCGAAAAATATGGAGCAGCGGATCCGCCGTACCATCGCAGCCGGAATGTCCAATATCGCCCATATGGGAATCGAGGATTTCATGAACGAGACCTACACCCTGTACTCCGGAACCCTGTTCTCCTTTGAGGATGTGAAGGCGGAGATGGACTATCTCAGAGGAAAGCGTTCCTCCGGAGGCAAGGTCAGCATCAAAAAGTTTATTGACGGGCTGATGCTGGAAGCGGAGCGCTAAAATATGTTAATTTCTATGCGCCGGAATATCGCTTTCTTCGGCGTATTTCTTTTCCGGTTCAGAACTTTTCACATGTTTTCAACTATTACATGTAGAAATCTTGTTAAGAATTTACAATTTTTTGTTAAGTAATTTTTGTAACTTTTTGTAACTTTATGATTTTTTTTGAAGGAACATTCTTATACTCTGACCATAAAAGGTATGGAGGTATAAAAAACTATGTTACAAATTGAACTTAACATGTATCAGGCAGTCGCAGTTGCTGCTCTCGTTCTGCTTCTTGGACGTTTCCTTGTAAGCAAGATCCCATTCTTAACAAAATACTGTATTCCTGAGCCGGTTGTCGGCGGCGTTGTTTACGCAGTTGTTCACCTGATTTTAAGATCCGCAGGAATCCTCGAAATCTCTTTCGACAACACTTTACAGTCCTTCTTCATGACTGTATTCTTCTGTAGCGTTGGTTACACCGCATGTTTCCGTCTCTTAAAGAAGGGCGGCGTTCAGGTACTCTTATTCCTGTTAGTTTCCATTATCATGGTTGCTCTTCAGAATGGCCTTGGCGCTGTACTTGCCGGTGCTTTCCATCTCGACCCGAGACTTGGTCTTGCGGTTGGTTCCATCCCGATGGTCGGCGGACATGGTACCGCAGGTGCATTCGGACCGGTTCTTGAGGAAGCTGGTGTTGCAGGCGCTAACGCGGTTGCGATCGCATCCGCAACCTTCGGTCTTGTTGCCGGCTGTATGATCGGCGGACCGCTCGCTTACCGTCGTATCCATTCCCTGAACTTAAAGTCCACAGAGACTGCTACCGGCAGTGATGAGGTTACAGTTGATAAGAACGAAGTTACCGGCGCGATCGATTCCAGAAGATTCCTGGACAGCGCATTATACCTTGCAATCGCAATCGGTGCCGGCACGATCGTTTCTTTATTCCTTAACAAGTTAATGACATTCCCGAGCTACATCGGAGCAATGGTTGTTGCTGCTATCATCCGTAACATTGTTGACGCAACCCACAAAGATATGCCGATGGAAGAGATCAGCACGATCGGAAGCTTCTCTCTTTCCTTATTCCTTGGTCTCGCAATGATGGGATTAAAGTTATGGCAGCTTGCAGAGCTTGCACTTCCGATGATCGTAATGCTTGCGGCACAGACAGTTCTCATGGCAATCTTCGCTTACTTCGTAGTATTCAACCTTCTCGGAAAGAACTACGACGCAGCCGTTATGACATCCGGCTTCTGTGGATTTGGTATGGGTGCTACACCGAACGCTATGGCAAACATGCAGGCGATCACCGCAAAGTATGGTCCGGCTCCGACCGCATACTTCGTAGTGCCGTTAGTAGGAAGTCTGTTCATTGATTTCTTCAATGCACTTATTATTACGACATTTATGAACTTCCTGTAAGATCCAATTTGGGATCATAGATTGTAACTCTTGAAAAAGGGCCCGCACCGGAATCCTGGGGTATGTTCCGGTGGCTGGGCCCTTTTTCATGGTGTCATGCCATAGAATGCAAAGCAGACAATTCCGTTTAAGATTCTCTTGCATTCTCCCTCCTACAGTGCTATAATGTTCAATATCTTGATAAATATTTAATTTTTGAACATCGTAGGAGGTTTCAAATTATGAGTTCCAAAAATTCCGAAACACCATTAAAAGACCGGATCGACTGGGTCACTGTGATCGTACCGTTTCTTGCGATCCTGGCGCTCTGTGTCTGCTTCATCCTGATGCCGGACGCGTCAAAGAGCGTTCTCGACACGATCCGTTTTATCCTTGGCGATACCTTCGGCCTGTTCTATCTCGCCGTCGGTCTCTTTGTCTTCCTGCTATCCCTGTATCTGGCATTTTCCAGATTCGGTACGATCCGCCTCGGGAAACCGGATGAAAAGCCAAAATATCCCCTCTTCGTCTGGGCGAGCATGATGTTCACCTCCGGACTCGCAGCCGATATCCTGTTTTACTCCTTCTGTGAATGGATCCTTTACGCGAACGATCCGCATATCGCAGAGCTCGGTTCCATGCAGACCTGGTCCAGCACCTACCCACTGTTCCACTGGGGTCCGATCCCGTGGGCATTCTATCTGGTACTCGCCGTCTCCTTCGGCTTTATGCTTCATGTGAGAGGCTGTCATAAGCAGAAATATTCAGAAGCCTGCCGCGCGCTGCTCGGAAACAAGGTAGATGGGATTTCCGGAAAGCTCATCGACCTTCTGGCGCTCTTTGCGCTCCTCGCAGGAACCACAACGACATTTGCACTGGCGACTCCGTTGATGTCCCAGGTACTGACGACCCTGTTCCACCTTCCATCCTCCAAATGGATAACGATCGCGATCTTAGGCGTCACCTGCGTCTTCTACACATATGCCCTGCTCCACGGCATGAAGGGGATCTCTCTGCTTGCAAAGTCCTGCATGTATCTGTTCTTTGCCCTGCTCGCATATGTGCTGTTCCTCGGCGGTGAGACACGGTATATTCTGGAGACAGGCTTTGCGGCTGTCGGAAATCTTGCTCAGAATTTCCTCGGCCTCGCAACCTTCACAGACCCGCAGCGGACCACTTCCTTTCCGCAGACATGGACGATCTTCTACTGGGCCTACTGGATGGTGTGGTGCGTGGCATCTCCGTTCTTTATCGGATCCATCTCCCGCGGAAGAACGGTGCGGCAGACGATCCTCGGCGGATATGCCTGCAGCGTCAGCGCTACATTCTTAAGCTTTATCATTTTAGGAAACTACAGTCTCGGACTTCAGGTAAGCGGAAAGTTAGATGTTATGGCGATCTATGCCGCCGGCAGCGATCTCTACACAACGATCATCGCCATCATCCAGACACTGCCGCTTGCACCGTTTGTCCTTGTGCTTTTAATCGTTGCCATGGTGGCCTTCTATGCTACCAGCTTTGACTCCATCGCCCTTGTAGCCTCCTCCTACACATACCGCCAGATCACCGGTGACGAGGAGCCGCACAATGCAGTAAAAGCCTTCTGGGCGATCCTGTTGATCCTGCTGCCCATGGCGCTTGTATTTTCCGACAGCTCCATGGCAAACCTACAGAGTGTCTCCATCATTGCAGCGTTTCCGGTAGCGTTCGTGATCCTGCTGATCATCGCCAGCTTCTTAAAGGACGCGTCGGATTACCTGAAATCATAAAATAGGAGCTACGAAACGTACGGATCGATCACTTTCATCATAAAGTTTGATCCGTACGTTTTTCTTAAACAATTTGTAATTCCCCTGCCACACATTTACCACAAGTTGAAGGGAAAATACCATTGTCATAAATCGGAATTCTGGTATAATAGAATATGTAAACAATTTGAGAATTTTCAGCAGCCGTGAAAACAACGATCTGGCTGCTGTTACAATTTCTATGAGGAGGAAAATTAAATGAGAAAGAAAAATTTCTGCCTGGCAGTACTTTCCGCATCCGCAGTTCTCGCTCTGGGTGCTTCATTCAGTTCTTTTGCTGCCTGGAAGTCTGTAAACAGCGAATGGGTCTATACTGACAATAACGGCAACAACGTGACAAGCGCATGGAGATCTGACAACGGCGAGTCCTACTATCTCGGCTCTGACGGATATATGGTCCGCAACACACTTCTTGAGGACAACGGAAACTACTACTACTTAAGAAACGGCGGCCAGATGTTAAAGAACGGCTGGCGCTTCCTTGAAAACCCGAGCTGGCAGGGCGACAATAAAGTTGGCGACGCAAGCTGGTACTACTTCGACAACAATGGACGCGCACTCCGCACGACCGGAGACAGCGTGAAGATCGCTGATATCGGCGGAAAGAAATATGCGTTTGATATGTATGGAAGAATGCTCACAGGCTGGATCACAGCCGCAGGTGAAAATATCTCCGATGATTCCGACTGGGCATCTGCTACATACTACGGTGACTCGGAAGGCGACGGAAGTCTCGTTACAAACGCCTGGGTATACATCAGCGTTAAGGACGATGACAACGAGGATGATAACGAGCCGACTTACCACTTCTACTTTGGTTCCAACGGTAAGAAGACTGTCAGCACAGAGAAGACCATCGGCAATGTAAAATACACCTTCGATGAGAGAGGTGTTGCTCAGGATTCCTGGGTACACAACAGCGACAAGGGTACTTGGAAATATTACGGTGATGAAGAGGAACCGAAGCTTCATACCGGCTGGTTCGAGACTGTTCCACCTAAGGATCTCAACAGCGATGACCACGAGAGCGGTACGACTCATTGGTATTATGCAAACTCCAAGGGTGAGATCACAATGAATGAGTTTAAATCTATTGATGGTAAATCTTATGCATTCAACGATAAAGGTGAGATGGTGACTGGTTTAAGAATCTTTACCTTTGAAGACTCTTCTTTAAAGAAAATCAGAGGCTACAGTGATGAGATTGATTCTGCTGATAAACTTGACAATGAACTTGGCGATGATCAGAGAGTCTTCTATCTTACAAGTACTGGCGCAAAAACAGGCACTGTCTCTGTGACTCTTGACGGCATAACCTATAACTTCAACTTTAAATCCAATGGTTCTCCGAAGGGTGCTGGCTCTAACGGCTCAGTTGATGGATACCTGTATAGAAATGGTATGCGTTTGAGAGCAGATGATGATACAAAATACCAGATTAGGGAATATGGTGGCATCAAATATCTCTTAAACGAAAACGGTACTATTCAGAAAAACAAAAAAGACATAAAAGATTCCGATGGCTATTACTATTGTACAAAGAGTACAGGTGAAGTAACCTATGGACCAAGCGAGACCTCTTATAAGGATTCCCAAAAGAACAAGTAAGTAATAAAACCTGATGATATGTTACCTATTTAAACATATCATCAGGTTTCTTTTTGCCTATTTTCTATTTACGCTAAAAATAACTTGCATTCACAAATCTTTTTACCTTTCCTCTTCTCCTTGACACACCTCCGCCACAGATTCCTCAAGGTTTCACCACAAAGTATTCACAGCTTAATCACATTTCACTGATATACTTATTTTATCAAAAGGAAAACATAACCAACCAAAAATTCAGGAGGTTTCACTATGAAAAAGAAGATTATGACTCTCGCGCTTACCGCAGCAATGGCTGCTTCTATGGGAATGACTGCGTTCGCAGGACAATGGGTACAGAACACCACAGGCTGGTGGTGGCAGGAAGACAACGGCTCCTACCCGGTATCCCAGTGGAAATGGCTGGATGGAAATAATGATGGCATCTACGAATGCTACGCATTTGATTCAAATGGATATATGTACGCAGATACAACAACCCCGGACGGCTATACAGTAAACAAAGAAGGCGCCTGGACCATCGGCAATTCCGTACAGTTAAAATTTGCGAAAGATATGCAGAATGAATCCGGTTCCAACGACAATACCGCTGCTGATAACAGCACATCTGACAATACTGTTTATACAAACGAGGATATGGTCGGAACCTTCCGGATCAACGATGAGAACAGAGAAGATTACTTTGAGTTTATGCTCGGTGCCGGCGATTCTATTGCGGCATTCTACTATGATACCGATGGAGATACCCATATATACAGCTTCTCTAAAGTCAGCAATACAAAATACCGCGATTCCTCCAATTCACGTAATCTGACGATCGTAGATTATGATACGATCATTGTAAACGACAGAACCTATATCAGGGACTAATCGCTAATAGTTGACCATTCCATTCCTTGAAGACATGAAGTTTTCTTCCTGTCGACTATAATTTCTATACCCGCTTCCAGCCCTCGGCATGAAATACTCCTGCCGGGGGCATCTATGATACAGAAGCATATAGAAAAAGCGTATCAACCGATGTTTTATCACATCTTTTGATACGCTTTTCTCGTGATAACAGTTTCGCCTCATGGCATTCCCGTCTCTTACTATTCTACATCCTGTCCGCCCTTCACCTGCGGTCGTCCGAGGCTTTCCCATTTTAAGAAGGCACTGATGAATCCGTCAAGTCCGCCGTCAAGCACAGCGTTTACGTTTCCGCTCTCGAAGCCGGTGCGGTGGTCTTTTACCATCGTGTACGGCTGAAGCACATAGGATCGGATCTGGCTGCCCCATCCGATATCTTTCACATCGCCGCGGATGTCGGAGAGCTTCTCCGCGTTTGCCTGCTGCTTTAACATATACAGTTTCGCTTTTAGCATCTGCATTGCCTTGTCCTTGTTCTGGAACTGGGAACGCTCATTCTGACACTGCACAACAACGCCAGTCGGGATATGGGTGATACGGACCGCGGAGGATGTCTTGTTGATGTGCTGTCCACCGGCACCGCTGGAACGGTAGGTATCAATCCTTAAATCATCCGGATTGATCTCGATATCAAGGTCTTCCTCAATATCCGGCATTACATCGCAGGATACGAAGGATGTCTGTCTCTTTCCGTTGGCGTTGAACGGAGAGATCCTTACAAGGCGGTGTACACCTCTCTCGGACTTTAAGTAACCGAACGCATTCTCTCCGTTGATCTGGATCGTAACCGACTTGATTCCGGCTTCCTCGCCGTCCAGGAAGTCGAGTACCTCCACCTGGTACCCTTTTCTCTCTGCCCAGCGGCAGTACATACGGTATAACATGCTGCACCAGTCACAGGACTCTGTTCCGCCCGCTCCGGCATTCAGTCTTAAGATCGCGTTGTTGTTATCGTACTCCCCTGTGAGAAGTGTGCGGAGACGGAGTGCGTCGAGCTCAGATGTGAACTCGTCGAGCATCTCCTGGATCTCCGGAACGATCTCCGGATCATTTTCCTCGTACCCCATCTCGATCATCAGACCGATCTCTTCGTACTGATTCTGGAGCTTGTTGTACTCTGCGACCGTATCTTTCAGGTTTTTCGCTTCCTTCACGAGTCTCGTGGATTTCTCCGCATCCTCCCAGAAGCTCGGCTCCTCCATGGTCTTGTCCAACTCGTCGATCCTTCTGATCTTCGCTTCCAGATTCAGGGAGTCCCTGACCTCCTTCAGTGGAGTTTCATATGTGGATAATGTATATTTAAACTGGTCTAACTCAACCATAGAATCTGTCCTTTCTAATAACATTTCACCAAGGCCGCCTGTTCCCTGTGCGGACCATACGGAATGTTACCTTTCTTATAATGATTTAACAAGGTCAGCGCAGAGGTTCCGCGCTGACCATCATTTCATAAAACAATTGGTATTGATCCTATGCTAACGGTTTTCTTCCGCAGCACTGTTTATATTTCTTGCCGGATCCGCACGGACACGGATCATTCGGGTAGATTTTCTGTGTCTGACGTCTCTGCGGAGCTCTCGCCGCGGAATCGTCACGGTTTGTACCTGTAACCTTGGCAGCCGGCTCTCTCTCCACCTTCTCCTCTACACGGATATGGCAGAGAATACGGATCGTATCTTCACGGATCGCCGCAGTCATATCATCGAACATCTCGTAAGCGTTCATCTTGTACTCTACGAGCGGATCACGGTTGCCGTAAGCCTGTAAACCGATACCTTCGCGGAGCTGATCCATATCGTCGATATGGGACATCCACTTATTGTCGATCACCTTTAAGAGTACGACACGCTCGATCTCACGAACCTGCTCTGCATCCGGGAATTCTGCCTCCTTCGATTCGTAGAACTTCGTTGCCAGTTCTTTTAACATGTGCTTGAATTCGTCCTTGCTCATCTTGCTGATCTCGTCAGTCAGCTCGATCGGCTTTAACGGGATGATCGGAAGAAGAAGATCATTTAATTCCTTGAAGCCCCAGTTCTCCGGAGTCTGCTCGTCACTGACGGACATATCCACAGCGCCCTCAACGATATCGTTGAGCATCTTCATGATCAGCTCACGCATGTTCTCACCGTCGAGTACCTGACGGCGCTCAGCATATACGACCTCACGCTGCTCGTTGTTGACCTCATCGTACTTTAAGAGGTTCTCACGGATACCATAGTTGTTCGTCTCGATCTTCTGCTGTGCTTTTTCGATCGCGGAAGATAACATCTTGTGCTCGATCTGCTCGTTCTCCGGAACGCCGAGGGCATTGAACATGCTCATTAACTTGTCGGAACCGAAGAGGCGCATCAGATCGTCCTCAAGGGAGATATAGAAGCGGGACTCACCCGGATCGCCCTGACGTCCTGCACGTCCGCGGAGCTGATTATCGATACGTCTGGACTCATGACGCTCTGTACCAATGATCTTTAAGCCGCCGAGAGCCTTTGACTCGTCGTCAAGCTTGATATCGGTACCACGGCCTGCCATGTTCGTCGCGATAGTCACCGCGCCGTGAATACCGGCCTGAGCTACGATCTCAGCCTCCAGCTCATGGTACTTTGCGTTTAAGACTTTATGCGGAACCCCGCGCTTCTTTAACATCTGGCTTAACATCTCAGATGTCTCGATGGTGATCGTACCGACGAGGACCGGCTGTCCTTTCTCGTGGGCCTTTACGATCTCCTCAACAACTGCATGGAATTTCTCTTTCTTTGTCTTATATACCGCGTCATTTAAGTCTTTACGGATAACCGGACGGTTTGTCGGGATCACGATAACGTCCATACCGTAGATATTGCGGAACTCTTTCTCCTCCGTCTGGGCTGTACCGGTCATACCGCCTTTTTTCGCATACTTATTAAAGAAGTTCTGGAATGTGATCGTCGCGAGGGTTCTGGACTCTCTCTTAACGTTTACATGCTCCTTCGCCTCAATGGCCTGATGGAGACCATCGGAGTAACGGCGGCCCGGCATGATACGTCCTGTGAACTCATCAACGATCAGGACCTCGTCGTCCTTGACCACATAGTCCTTATCGCGGAACATGAGGTTGTGGGCGCGGAGTGCAAGGATAATGTTGTGCTGGATCTCCAGGTTCTCCGCATCCGCGAGGTTGTCGATATGGAAGAATGCCTCGACCTTCTTAACACCCTGTTCTGTCAGGTTTACGACTTTCTCTTTCTCATTTACGATGAAATCACCGGTCTCGGTGATCTCCTCGCCCATGATGGCGTTGAGCTTGTTAAACTCGCCGGATTCCTCACCGCGGACTAACTGCTTTGCGAGAACATCACAAACCTCATAGAGCTTTGTGGATTTTCCACTCTGTCCGGAAATGATAAGCGGGGTTCTCGCCTCATCGATCAATACGGAGTCCACCTCATCGATGATACAGTAGTCGAGATCACGGAGTACCATCTGCTCTTTGTAGATCGCCATATTGTCACGAAGGTAATCGAAACCGAGCTCGTTGTTTGTCACATAAGTGATGTCACACTGGTAAGCGGCTTTTCTCTCCTCGGAGGTCATGGAGTTTAATACCACACCGACCTTTAAGCCGAGAAACTCATGAACCTGTCCCATCCACTCGGCATCACGTTTTGCCAGATAGTCGTTGACTGTTACGATCTGAACGCCTTTTCCGGCGAGGGCATTTAAGTATGCCGGACAGGTAGAAACAAGAGTTTTACCTTCACCTGTCTTCATCTCAGCGATACGTCCCTGGTGAAGGACGATACCACCGATGAGCTGTACCGGATAGTGCTCCATCTTTAAAACTCTCTTGGCTGCCTCCCTGACGGTTGCGAATGCCTCCGGCAGAAGATCATCCAGAGTCTCCCCCTGTGCGAGGCGCTCTTTGAATTTTCTTGTCTGATCCTTTAATTCTTCATCAGACATCGCCTGCATGGTCGGACGCATTTTTTCGATCTTATCGACGATCGGGTAAATATACTTTAATTCCCGGTCACTGTGCGTACCAAATACTTTTTCAACAAAATTCATTCTGCTTGTTCTCCTACATAAATAAATATACACATGCAGCGATACCCTTTTATCCATCTCGCGGGAGTTATCCACGGATACACGGTCTTTCAAACGCCGGAGCCGGATTTTATCCACATGACGCATGGTTCATCTCACATCAGGCCACTGCATACAAGTTTCTATATCTGAATCGTTTTTGATGTCCGCTGCTCCGTCCTGCGGGATTTTACCGCATAACCGCATACGTCTGCATCGTACAATCCTTAATATTTTAACACCTTCCGGGTTTTTATTCAATGACTTCATGTAATTTTAACATTTCGTACATAAATCCTTATCTCTGCCTGCGCAATTCCCGATAAAACTCCCTGCTACATCTTCTCGCAGCCGCATCGTCCATCTGCGCCGCATCCCTGCTGTTTTTTCTAAAACCGTTTTGACAATTTTTCGACAATTCAATTTTTTCCTCTTCGACATCTCCCTGACTCCTTCCCCCGGCTTCTCCCTCACTTCTGTCTATTTTTCTCTCTTCCTGCCGCTTTTCCCCTTTAAATGTACAACTTGCACAAACCATACATTCGATTGTCTGGTTATCCACTTTATCCACACTCATCCACCGAAATTATGTGGAAAGTTGTCCACCTCGAGAAATGCCGATTTCACGCCATTTCGCAGTTATACACCAAGTTATCCACATTATCCACAAGTTTTTTCCTCCCCATCGGTGGATTTTACGGTTCCTTAATATTTGTTTTATTTTTGTGAACATCTTATAAAATTTACATTTCCGACAACTTTTTTGCCCAATCCCATTGACAAACCGGGAAGGCTTCATATAGTTTTTGAGCTTTTATACACCTTTTTTTACCTTTTTAAATTTTCTCATTTTTTATGTATTTTGGTTGTCTTTTACAGAATTTTGTGCTATACTTAAGTCATCCCAAACAAAGGAGTTGATTTTATGCGTTACACGATCAGCGGAAAAAATATCAACATTACACC
Organism: Clostridium sp. MCC328; assembly: GCF_018785465.1. Classification (NCBI taxonomy): domain Bacteria; kingdom Bacillati; phylum Bacillota; class Clostridia; order Eubacteriales; family Clostridiaceae; genus Clostridium; species Clostridium sp. MCC328. The sequence goes on along the minus strand of NZ_WQPW01000067.1, from coordinate 68,097 downwards.
AGGCTTAAAAGATGCCGTGGAAAGTAAATTAGGAAAACTGGAGCGCTATTTTTCTCCTGATACTGAAGTACAGGTTACATTGAGCGTAGAGAAAGGACGTCAGAAAATAGAGGTTACGATTCCTGTTAAAGGCAGCATTATCCGAGCTGAGCAGGATTCCAGCGATATGTATGTATCTGTTGATCTCGTTGAAGAAATTATCGAGCGTCAGATCAAGAAATATAAGACAAAGATCGTTGACAAAAAGCAGAACGCCTTAGCATTTAACGAAGCCTTCCTTCAGGAAGAATCCGAGCCGGAGGAGACCGTTAATATCGTAAAGACAAAACGTTTCGCAATGAAACCGATGGATGCCGAGGAGGCTTGCGTACAGATGGAACTCTTAGGACACAACTTCTTTATGTTCCTCAACGCTGATACAAACGAAGTCAATGTAGTTTATAAGAGAAAAGGGAACTCTTACGGACTCATTGAACCGGAGTTCTAAAGAATCCTGAAACTTAATAAGAATGAATAGCCGGGCGGCAGCGTTGATGTGGGAAACCGCACAGTGACTGAAATGCCAGGCAGCAAAAATACAGGCGGTACTTGATTTTAGATTAAGTACCGCCTGTTTATTATGTTTAGATGCCCTTTATCAGTTGCCAACTATTCTTTTCTTCATTTTTGAGTTTCCTTTGCACATGCCGCGCAAGCCTCACATGCGCTCTTCGCGACCGCCATACCGCCCATGGAAGTCTCCCTGAGTTCTGACGGAATCGACCGTCCCACCGCATACATGACACCGATGGTCTCGTCAATCGGGGTGATGCTCTTGATTCCCGCCATAGAAAGTTCCGCGGAGATCAGGGCATTTGACGCCCCCATGGCATTCCGGTTCTGACATGGATTTTCCACAAGTCCGCCGATGGGATCACAAACAAGTCCCAGAATATTCACGATCGCGAAGGATGCCGCGTCGAGACACTGCGCCGGTGTTCCGCCGAAAAGCTCCACAGCCGCTGACGCTGCCATGGCACTGGCCGCTCCCACCTCCGCCTGACATCCGCCCTCTGCTCCGGCTGTCGTGGCATTTCTCGTAATGAGGTATCCCACTGCCGCCGCGTTAAATAACGCCTGGCAGATCTCCTCATCCGTAAATCCGTAGTTTTCCTGCAGGGAACAGCAGACTCCCGGAATTACACCAGAAGAGCCAGCCGTCGGTGCCGCAACGATGAGTCCCATGGACGCGTTGACCTCGAGAACGCCCACCGCATAGGCGATCGCCTTTGAAACCACATCCCCACAGAGATTCTTCTTATTTTCCCTCAGCGTGTGGAGCTTTCTGCTCTCCCCGCCGATCATGCCGCCCATGCTGACGATATTTTCCTTTAACGGCTTCTTCGCCGACGCCTGCATGATGGACCATGCTTTCTTCATTTTCGCCCTTGTCTTCTCCGGATCCTGCTCCAGAAACGTGGTTTCCCGCTCGAACATGGCCTCAGAGATCTTTTTATTTTCCTTTTCGCAGTACTCTAAAAGTTCTGCACCATTTATAAAATTCATCGTTTCTCCCCCCATCAGTCCAGATTGATCGCCGGAACCAAAAGAACGTTTTTCACAGCCTCAAACCCCCGCAGCGCGTTAATCACCTGGCTGGAGACCATAGTATCCACCTCGATGATCGCGTAGGCCATCTTGCCCTTGCTCTCGCGGTAAAGGCGCAGGGAACCGATATTTAAGTCGTAAGCGCTCAAAACGGCCGTCACGAACGCCAGCGTACCCTTTTTGTCGATGTGCTGGACAACGATGGTGCTGTAATTTCCGGTAAGATCAACATCGACGCCGTTTAACCGCGTGATGACCGCATTTCCGCCGCCAATGGACTTTCCGCGCAGGGACATCTCATTTCCATTTTCGTCCTTTACATAGATGTCCACCGTATTCGGATAGATCTCCTTATCTGTGAAGTTTTCCTCGAAGGTAAAGTCAAGTCCTGCCTCTTTCGCGTGCTCAAAGGAATCGCGGATCCTTTCATCATCCGGGTGATATCCAAGGATTCCGCCGACTAATGCACGGTCTGTTCCGTGTCCATGGTAGGTACGGGCGAAGGATCCGTAGAGCACAAAGCGCACCGCCGCCGGCTTCTCCACCATTTTTCCGGCAATAAAAGCGATCCTCAGTGCCCCAGCCGTGTGGGAGCTTGATGGTCCGATCATGTTCGGCCCCAGAATGTCGAACGTTCCGATCTCATTCATACGTGTTTCCTCACTTTTACATATTGTATTTTGTTGTTCCGCAGGTCTGCGCACCTGCCGCGCTGACCATAAAAACATAAGCTGAATGGCAAAAATTCCTATCTAAAATAAATTTTTACATACCACTTTAAAGGCTCTGAGAAGTTATATCTTCTGCCTTCATATTTTGGATTTGTATCCGGCATTTTCCCGGAACCCGCATAAATGCTTGCGAAGCGCGTATTTAAGCCATTTTTCGCATATGCAGTAACTTCTCATATCGTGGCATAAAGTGGCATATTTTGAAAAATTTTGTCGTAAATCTGTCGTAAAAAATCCATCATTTCTGACTATGAAAGTCTCAGTTTTCCTTCCAGATTTGCAAAAGAATTTTTCTATGCCGTTGCTTCCGCATAGATATTCATCGTGGTCGAGATATCCGAATGCCCCATGATTTCCTGAATGACTTTCAGATTGGTTTCATTTTCGCAGAAGCGGGTACAGAACGTGTGCCTCAGATTGTGAACTGAAAAATCCCGAATCCGCAGTGGCTCCCGTTTTTCCTTTTCAGCCAGTTTCACTTCATCCCGATTGTGATCTCTTATAATCCGTTTAATTGCACGATTTATAGTCATCGGGTTATGAAGATTCTGCTCCCTGTTCAGAAAAACAAAATTGGAATATCCATCTATCGTCGGAGATTTCAGCTTGAACCGTTTCTGATTCTCACGTTCCTGAAGCAACGCTTCCCTCACCTCTGACAGCATCGGAACTACACGATTGCCAGCGTTCGTTTTGGGCGTTGTAAGACGGAACCGCCAACCATCGTAGTCACGGAAACGGTAAATAACATTATGGTTGATGAAAATCTCATTATTCTCAAAATCACAATCATTCCATCGAAGACCAATCGTTTCACCAATCCTACATCCCGTTCCAAGCAGAAATGTAAACAGTGGCATCCAGTGGCTATAAATCGGCGAGGTTGAAACAAACTGAACAAATGCTGCCTGTTCTGCCTCTGTCAGTGCATGCCTTTGTGGCTTCTCCCAACAATGGCTTTTCTTGATATCACCCTTAAGCCCGTCTGATGGATTACAGCGAATATAACCATCTCTCACCGCCAGTGTAAATGTCGGATGCAGCAATGAATGGATAATCTCCAGGCTGTTCGGTTTAAAACTCAGGTCATTGATCAAGTAATTATAAAATTCCCGAATATCAGAATACTTAATCAAGCTGATTTTCCGCATTCCAAATTTCATACGTACGAACTTATCGTACATATACTTATAATTCGATCTGGTGGATTCTTTCAGTTCCGTCTTGCCACTGAAATAGATATCAAAAACATCATTTAAAAGGATGTTCTGATTTACAAAAAGGATTCCATCCTCCACGTTTTTCTCGGCCTGTTTCCGCTTCTCCCGAAGTTCCTTTAACGTTCCAGCATACACACTATGCCTGCGGCCATCTGCACCTTTATATTCGTAGCTGCCATCTTTTCTCTGGCTCTCACTGTCTTTTAAAACGCGTCCCTTTGAATCTTTTCTTGAATCTTTCATAAGTTCTCCTTCCATTTCCATGGAAAGAGCTTTGCTTAAGATATATTTTTGTTTAGCAGAGTTTGGATCCAACCAGAATCTTATCATCCAGCATTAACAGGTTCACAATCTCATCTTCCCCTTCTTGCATTCAGCAGAAAGAAACATGCCATGGGATACAATTCCCATCATAGCTCTCGGCGGGATGTTGACAATCGCAACTAAGGTCTTGCCAACCAGTTCCTCCGGTTCGTAATATGAATGCATTCCGGAAAGAATGGTACGATCTGTTCCACTACCATCATCTAATGTAAACTGCAGCAGCTTTTTGGATTTTTTCACTGCAACACAGTCTTTTACTTTTACCACTCTCATATCTGATTTGCAGAATGTATCAAAATCGATATCTGCTGCATCATAAGGCTCTACTACAACCTTTTCTGCATCTTCTGTGGAAGTCTCAGCGGTTACTTCCTCTTTCTCTGCCATTTTATCCATTTCCGTTGGCTTTGTCTCCTTTTCTCGTCTTCTCAAACAATATTTTACACTAAGGCGGTATGATCGTAAACAAGTTCGATTGATCCTGTGAATTTTGAATTTTTCGTTACAACAATAAACATACTATGATTCATCGTGTAGCAACCATGTACCCTTTTTGGAAGGACCTACATGTTCCACCAAACCATCTTTCTTCATTTTATTGATATGATACCTGACTCCGGCCACTGATAATCGCATCTGATCTGCGATTTTCTTCACAGTAATCGTTGGCTGTTCTCGCATGATTTCCAGAATCCTGGTTGCGGTTTCCGCATTAGCTTTTTGTTTTTTAATGTTAGTATTGGTTTTTGTGTTAGTGTTAGTGACTTTTTCTGTGTCAGTTTTTATGTTAGTGTTAGTGACTTTTTTTGTGTTAGTCTTTATGTCCGTATCTCTTTTCCGATACATGTTTACCCTAAAATCCCCATCAAAATCAATCAGTTCTGGTTCAGGCAAACCATATTCCGCACAGGCCTCAAACAATCTCGGTATTCCGGTTCCCCATTTCTCAATAATTTTCATATAGGCAAAGGCTCTTGCAATTGCAGGATTTCTCGGTTTTGAATACCCCACCATCATTTTAGAAATGGTGACATTATTTAGGAGCATCCCAGGCGAAGTTACTTCCAGTCTATCATCAAACAATGCCACCTGAATACTCCCCTGTTCGAGATAGCTACGATGTGCTACAGCATTTGCAATAATCTCGCGAATGCTGTCTGTTGGCAATTCATACACATCCTGTCTGTACATACCCTTTATCGTCATTCCCATATTGATTTTTTCAAGGACATACCGATATGCAGCTTCCATCTGTTCCTGAATGGGACCCTCAAATTCTCTCCTGTCAACAAAATACGCACGGTTTGTTCCTTTAAACACACCACACTGGATAGTAGGCTGCTGTGGCATTCTTCCAGTTAAAAGAGCATATGCATTTGTGGGATATATACCACCTTCAGACTCCTTCAGTACACCCCAGGAAATCAATGTGTTCTTGGTTACCTCTTTTATCTTCGCCTTCTCACTATCCTGCCATGTGTTGGCAAGAGCAGTTTCTTTCATACTTTTGCAAAGTTCATTGATGTCACTATCTGAAACCGTCATGTTCTGGCATATTTCACTATCAAAGTGGCGATTCTGCCCTTCTAAAATCAGTTCCTTTAGCATATACCCTTCCACATGTCTGGTTGTGCCAGATACTCTTACATAAGTACCATCAATCATCCCCTGTGATTTTATATAATATGGACGCTGTGCACCTGGTAAAATTTCTACAACAATCACCGTTTTATCTTTAACTGTCTGTAAAGCCACATCCGGTCTGATGGCTGGTTCACACGCATCAGAAATTGCGTTGGTAATGGCATCCATGGTTTTATAAATATTTTCCGTATTCATTCCCACAATTTCTAATGTCTTATCGTCTACTCCGAAAACAATCTTGCCACCTTTACCATTGGCAAAAGCCACCACTGTTTTCATATATTTTTCGCTCTTATCAGGTACCGTCACCTTATACTCGATATTCTTTGATTCGCCAGAAAACAGCATGTTTTCTTTCATAGCAATTACCTCTTAGAGTTCTATGTTTACAATGCTTCTCATCAATTCTATCCTTAATCAGTTTATTTATTCTTTATCATCTTTTCTGCATCTTCTCTTCTAATACAATAATATATATAATATACAGGGGGTGGTAATCATACCTTAACCAAGCGCTTCCCAGGTTTTTCAATATCCTTTTTTATACTTTTGTCGTAAATCTGTCGTAAATGACCAATTTTTCATCATCGAAACACCCTGCAAAGTCTTATTTTAAGCTATTCTAACTTATCAACAGACTTCATTGTCGGGATTTTTACACACTGCACTATTTCTTATTATACACAATAAGGAGCTGTTTTTCCACAGCTCCTTATTTTTTCTTTATGATCTTTTCTTTTATCTTTTGCCCAGTTATCCTGAAGATCAATGGACATCTGCTGCTGGAACAGATTGCTGCATAATAAATTCCTGCAGCTCTTAATCTAAGAAGGTAACCGCTTTCGCCGGAGTACGGTAGTACGCCGTAGAAATAATAATGCCGGTCTTTGATGTGCTGGCGTGGATGATCTTTCCGTCGCCGATGTAGAGGGCAACGTGGTTGATCGTCTTTCCGCTTGCGTAGAATAACAGGTCGCCCGGCTGGATCTGGTCGAGGGAGATTTCCTTGCCGTTTGCCGCCTGGTCTCTTGAGGTACGTCCGGTCGTCACACCGAAATGCTCAAAGATACGCATCGTAAATCCGGAGCAGTCAGCTCCGTTCGTTAAGCTTGTCCCACCGTATACATACGGATTGCCAAGGAACTGTTTCGCATATGCAACGATCGCGGTGCGGACTGCGGAATTGTAGACTGCGCTTCCCGGACCGTTCTGGGTACTCTGATATGAGCCGGAGGTTCCTGTGCTGCTGCCGGTGGAAGTTCCGCTTCCGCCGGGGCCTGCGGTACTGCCGGTATCCTGATTTCCGGTATTCTGGCTTGTGCCGGTCTGGGTGCTCTGGCTGCCCTGACTATTCTGTTCTTTCGTCGTTCCGTTATCCGCGTTCGGATTCTGGGCAATCATTCCGATCGTGGAGGACGGGGTGTCCTTATTGGCGGACGCAGTCTCCTGTCCTGCTTCTTTCTTTAACGCTTCGACCTTCGCGATAGCGTCCTCCGCCTCTTTCCTGATCCTTGCGTCCTCTTCCGCTTTCTGGCGCTCTTCCTCGACGCTCACGGCCTGCTTGAACTCCACGCGCTGGGTGACATAATCTTTATGTACATATCCGCTCAGGGATTCATCGACCTGGATCTCGATGAAGTCTCCCTCTTCCTTCACTTCCAGGTATTCAGCGTCCTTGGAAAGTGTGGTGAGTACCGCACTGTCGGTGCTCGGCTGTTCGCGGAGTCTTAAGCTGTCAGCGCTTACCGTCACATAAACCGTACCTATATCTTTCGCGATCCTCTCCGCATCAGCGCCGGTAATAAAGTATGCGGATTTTATGTAACCGGTCACGTTACCGGACTTGATCTGATACCAGGTTCCGCCTTCTCCGTCCACTGTAGCTAAGATCGTTGCTGCGCAGTTGTTGTAGATCTTGCCGACGATACTGCTGGAGGTATTCGCCTCGGAACGGATATTTACATAGTTGCTGACGCGGGAGATTGCCACGTTGTCATAAGCCGACTGTTTATTTCCGACGGTGGTAAGTCCCGTTCTCTCACTCACCTGCACCGAAAGGGTTTCCGCCGCATAAGCGATCTGCGGCATCATGAGCGCCACGCTCAGACCGCAGACCGCGATAATTCTTCCTGCTCTGTTCATAGATCGTTTTTTCTCCTGTCTATCTGCTGCCGCTGCCGTATCATACGGAATTTTCAGTTCAGAAAATTCCTACTCTATACCATACAGGTACTGTTCTACAGACGCAACGCAATTTGCCCCGTCTGCCACTGCCGTAACGACCTGGCGGAGCGCCTTTGTACGGACGTCTCCTGCCGCGAAGATTCCCGGAACATTCGTCTTTCCGTCCTCCCCGGCCTCAATATATCCTGCCGGATCCATATCTACGGATCCCTTAAATTCTTCACTGTTCGGGGTGATTCCCACCGCGACGAACACACCGTCCACAGCCAGGTCACTCTTTTCCCCGGTCTTTTTATTGAATAGCTTCAGTGTCTCCACCTTCTCCGCTCCGCAGATCTCCTCCGGCACCGTGTCCCAGAGAATTTCCACGTTTGGAAGCTCCATAAGCCGCTTCTGCAGACTTTTTGCACCACGGAATTCGTCTCTCCTGTGGATCACATAGACCCTCTCGCAGAGTCTTGCGAGAAAGATCGCATCCTCAAGAGCAACATCCCCGCCTCCGACCACCGCCGTTATCTTTTTCCGGAAGAACGCGCCGTCGCAGGTCGCACAGTAGGAAACGCCTTTTCCCGTAAGCTCTGCCTCCCCCGGGATGCCAAGCTTTCTGTGGTGGGCACCGGAAGCGATAATGACCGCTTTCGCGAGTCTCGTCTCCTTTTTTCCCACTACCTGACGGATCACAGGCGGGTGTCCCGCTCCCGCTTCTGCCGCCTCTAAGACTTCGTTCTCATCCGCAAGGTCCGCGGTCTCAATTTTTAAGACCGTATCCTTCGCAAACTCCACGCCCAGCTTATCGGCATGCTCCCGGAATTTCATTCCCAGATCGAAGCCGCCGATCCCCGGAAGTCCCGCATAGTTGTCTACCTCATATGTTGTAAGCACCTGTCCGCCGCTCATCATCTCTCTTTCAATCACGAGGGTCTTTAACTCCGCACGTTTTGCGTAGATCGCAGCCCCGAGTCCCGCCGGACCGGAACCGATAATGATCAAGTCATAGATCTGTTCCATGATGCCTCCAATCTCAGTATTTACACCTGTTTCCTATCGTCTTCTGTCCGCACCACGCGGTCAGTCAGCACACAATGCGGCTTCTATAGTATAGCACCATACATATCTATTATACAATCAATTTTCCCGGAATTTAAGTGGCATTCCTGTGGCAAAATTTACCATTAATATGATGTGAGAAAACGCAGACATGCAAGTGAGTATGACCGCATTTTTCTTAAGGGCGTTACCGATAAATTTCAGGAATTGACCTTCATAATATTTTGGCATAGTGAATTGTCCTGAATTTATAAAACTATTGATGTCTTTCTGTTATAATTAAGATACTGTCAGCAAATCAAATGATAGCTGCATGGGAAGAGCCCCATTCGTTTCCTGCAATTTTTTTGAAAAGAGAATCGCAGCTGCACATATATATCAGGCTGCGGTACACATTATGATTTTCAACAAAGAAGAAAGAACCTACTGGATCGAAAGCTACAAGAACTTCCCAACCTCAAACATCTCCGACGCAATGGATAACCTCGGTCTCCGCTCCGGAGTCGTCCTTGGACTCCACCCGTTAGATGTTTACCAGCCGCGTACCGCAGGCTTCGCGAAGACACTCCGCCAGATGCGCAGAAAAACCGCTTTCGACGGGAAATCTCTGACAAAACAGGCTTCCATTATCGACAGCCAGGCGGAGTACGGTGACCTTCTCGTCATTGAGGCCAATATCCGCGGCGGAATGAGCTTAAATGAGGCAAGACTGCAGAAATAACCATATCGAAGCCGAAAGCCATGACTGCATTGATCCTGATGCGATCATGGCTCTCTTATTTACGCGAACAACGAGCCAAAGTCCATGCGCTGCCCGGACTGCAGTGGATTTTTCCGGAATCCTATTGTAATTCCGGTGTTATTCCCTTAAAATATGCATATCTGCCGTTTTCATCAATCCTCGGAATTCTTATAGTCCGATCATTTCCGGCAGCTGTGATCTCATCAAAAAGCAACGTAACTATTCAGTACCTTCATAGTTACGTGCAAAAATCCATTCCAGATCAGCTTCGCTGATGGGATTTTTGCCTTCCAGCCTATGTTTTCTTACGGTCAGCGCAGCAAGTGCGCAGACCTACTGAACAGTTACAAAGCAACAAAGTTTTATACGCAAATAGGAGTTCATTATGAAAAAAACAGTTCTCGTCACCGGCTCCTCCCGCGGGATCGGGCGGGCCGTGGCTTTAAAATTTGCTTCCTGCGGATACCATGTCGTGATCAACTGTGCCCGAAGCACAGAACGGATGGAAGAAGTAAAAAAAGAAGTGGAGGTCTTGGGTGCGGAGTGTCTTGCGGTACAGGCGGACGTCGGAGATCCAGATGACTGTAAACGTCTATTTAAAGAGATCGAATCCCGCTTCGGTCATGTGGATGTCCTCGTAAACAACGCCGGGATCTCCATCATCGGCCTCTTACAGGACTTAAGCTGTGAGGACTGGAACCGGATCGTCTCCGCGAATCTCTCCTCCGTCTTCCACTGCGCCAAACTTGCGATCCCCGGGATGATCCACAACCATAGCGGAAAGATCATCAATATCTCCTCCGTCTGGGGCGTCTGCGGTGCCTCCTGCGAAGCGGCCTACTCTGCCACAAAAGGCGGCGTCAACGGTCTCACCATGGCCCTCGCCAAGGAACTCGCCCCCTCCGGCATTCAGGTGAACGCTATCGCCTGCGGGGCCATTGATACGGAGATGAACGGATTTTTATCTGATGAGGAGCATGAGATGCTCTTAGACGAGATTCCCGCCGGCCGCATGGGAAAGCCGGAGGAAGTCGCAGACCTCGTCATGAAACTCGTAGAAGCACCGGATTACCTGACCGGTCAGATCATAAAAATGGATGGTGGCTGGATCTGATCCAGCCACCATCCATTTCTGCTTTAAAAACGCAGACAATCCTGCAGATAACGCGCATGCGCCTGAAGCGCAGCAATAATCTCCTGTCTTCTCTTCTTTATCATCGGACTCATTCCCGTCAGGCTCACACTTCCAAACAATTCATTATGATATCGGTTAAAGATCGGCACTGACAGCGCTGATACTCCGGTAAAAAGAGCGTCGTATTCTTCAGAATACCCATTTTTACGGATCCGGTATAACTCCACGTCAAAATTCTTCTGCTTATCCTCGAAAGACTTCTGGAACGGTGTCATCGGCATTCTTTCCAGATATTCCGCTCTTTCTTTTTCCGATAAATATGCCAACAGAATCTTTCCGCTTGCAGAATCATACAGAGATATCTGTGGTGACACACGCTGGACAATAAAAGGACAGTTTGTCGGTTCAGTTGTGTCAATCACTCTCAATTGCTTTTCGTCCATTGCAAACATGGTTCCGTTTAACTGGAACTGATTACTTAACGCCAGCAGTCTGTCATGACCCCGGTCAATGCACATGCTCTGGCGCGTCCCGGCAGCAAGACAGGCTTTGTTAAACAGCGCCGCCCCCAGCATGTACTGCCCATTTCCATTCTGGCTGATATATCCATTCTGGTAAAGCGTACTCAGAATTCCATGGACTGTGCCTTTGTTCAAATTGAGCTGATTGCTGATCTGTCCCAGCGTCAGGGCAGAATTTGTCATCGTAAAGCAGTTCAGTATGTTGATCGCACGCTGAACCGATTGGATCTGACGTTCCGTAGCCTTTGTATTCTTTTCCGTAACATTTTTCGATTCATCCAATGGCAAAATACCTCCTCCTGTCAAATAGAGTTTGATATTATCAAAAGCAAGTTGACAATTATTGTCATTTTATCATTCCTATGCTATATTGTCAACACAGTTACAAAAGTTCAATTATTTCGGCCGAATAACTAGAACATTCATATCGATCAACTAAAAAAGGAGAAAAAAGCATGGTGAATTCCAATAATGTCACTCGCAAATTTACTATGAAAGAAAAACTTGCTTCCCTTGGACCCGGCTTCGTGATCGTGGGATCATTCATCGGTCCCGGAACCGTAACAAGCTGTACACTGGCAGGTGCAACTTACGGTTTCACACTTTTCTGGTGTGTTGTCTTTTCCGTTATCGCAGTTATCGTCATGCAAGGTATGGCGGCAAGGATCGGTATCATCACGCAGGAAGGTCTCGCAGAAAACATGAAACATGACTTTGCTGACCGTCCGCTTCTTCGAAACATTTTATGTGGTCTTGTCATCATCGCGATCACCATCGGCGGACTCGCATATATGGGCGGCGACCTTACCGGAACGGCAATGGGAGCCAGCGCACTGACCGGTGTTCCGACAAGAATCATGGCTCCGATCTTAGGAGTTATCGTTCTGATCGTTCTCCTCTTTGTCGGTGATGCCGTTAAATATCTGGAAAAGCTTTTAAGTGTATGTGTCACCTTAATGGCAATCGTCTTTCTTATGACAATGCTCATTGTTCGTCCCGATTTCGGCGAACTGCTCCGCGGATGCATCCCAACAGTCCCGAAGGGCGGACTGATGACATGTCTTTCCCTCATTGGAACGACCGTTGTTCCATACAACATGTTCCTGCATGCTGCAAGCGCCCAGAGAACATGGCATACAAAGGAAGAACTTCCGCTCTGTATGTTTGGCACAACCGTACCGATGATCATCGGCGGTGTTATCACAGGTTCCATTATGATCACATCCGCAGTGGTTATGCGCGGCATGAGCGTTAACAACGCAATGGATATGGCTGTACAGCTTGAAGGTACACTCGGACGTTTCGCTCAGCCTTTCATGGCATTAGGACTTCTCTCCGCAGGTATTTCCAGTGCTCTCTGCTCTCCGATCAGTGTCTCTTACGTATTAGCCGGACTTTTTGACTGGAAGACAGACGGCTCCGATAAACGTTTCTTAGGAACAAGCGCAATCATTCTGATCGTCGGAATTATTATTTCCGCAATTGGTACCAACCCGTTAGCACTTATCATGACTGCTCAGGCTGTAAACGGAATCGCACTTCCGGTCGTTGTAGGTGTTACTCTTTACCTTGCAAGCCGTCAGAGAATTATGGGTGAATATAAGAACTCCATGCTCCAGAACATTATTGGCCTGATGATCTTTGCAATCTCACTGGTCCTTGGTATTTCAAGTTTTATCGGTGTTTTTGCCGGTTAAAGCATTAACACATACATGCACATGAGAAGAGGTGAATATATGCTGGAGGAAGTTGCGAAAGATGCCTGGGAGTATGGGCGAAAATTCCTGCTGCAGGGAAAAGTCGCAGATTATATCCCTGAGCTTGGGAAAGCAAATCCAGTACATTTTGGACTATGTATTAAAACAGAAGATGGCCGTCATATCGAATTTGGCGATTCCGAACACCGTTTTACTATACAGAGTATCTGTAAAATCGTTTCCCTCGCAGCAGCACTGCAATATATCGGTGAAGAAAAGGTCTTTAGGAATGTGATGATGGAACCATCCGGGGATGCGTTCAATTCAATTTTAAAGCTTGACACAGCGAGCAACCGCCCGTTCAATCCAATGATCAACGCTGGGGCCATTGAGGTTGTAAGCCTTCTGTCCGGGCGCTTCTCTTTCGAGCAGATGCTGGAATTTATCCGCACCTTATGTAATGACAATGAAATCGTTCTGGATGAATCCGTCTACCGCTCCGAAAAAGCGACCGGCGACAGGAATCGGGCGATCGGATATCTGTTAAAGAGCAAGGGCGTGTTAAAGGGGGATGTTCTCCAGACTCTGGATCTCTACTTTAAGCTCTGTTCCTTAAGTGTAAATGCCAGATCATTATCAGAATTAGGTCTTCTTCTTGCAAACGGAGGTATTTCCACCACTACCGGAAAACGCCTCCTCGACAAAAAAATCGTCCGAACATTAAAAACCCTTATGCTGACCTGCGGCATGTACGACCGTTCCGGGGAATTTGCCGTTCGTGTGGGAATCCCATCCAAAAGCGGTGTCGGCGGCGGAATCCTGTCCTGTGTGGGAGGCCGTATGGGAATTGGAATCTATGGACCGGCACTTGACGAAAAAGGCAACAGCATCGGCGGCGGATATACACTGGAATATCTCTCTGAACATTTGAATCTTCACATCCTTGATTCCGCCGATGCAAAAGAAGCATAAAATTAAGTCTTTTAATGCGACATATACAGTTTTCATGTAACTGTTGACTGCTTCATAACCATAAGTAAAAAATTGCCTTCGACAATGGGGCAATTGAGTAAAGAAAGGAAATGACATTATGAAAAACAGCAAACCAACAATTTATGATCCGGCATTTTTACCAAACAACATTTACAGCGGAGTTCCGTCTTGGCTGAATCTGCCAGTTCTCGAAAATGAAAGTGAACTTTCCTCCATGGATGCCGTTGTCACCGGTGTTCCGTGGGAAGGCGGATGCACGATCGGCGGATACTCTTCCTGCACAGAAGGACCGAAAGCAATCCGTTCTGTATCGATCCGCTATACCGGCTATCTTCCGGACTTTGACCTTGATGCATTCGATTACTTAAAAGTCGGTGATTTCGGCGATGTCGCATGCAGAAACGGCGACTATCCGCTCACCTTTGAAGCGATCAGAGAGAGGATCGGCCAGATTGAAGATGCCCACGCACTCCCGATCACATTCGGTGGTGACCATGGAATCGCTTATCCGATCATCAGTGAGATTGCAAAGCGTCATCCGAAACGCGTAGGTGTTCTCCACATTGACGCTCATCTCGACAACTACTCCATCTTCGGCGACGATGAATACTCCAGATGCTCTCCTTTCTATCAGCTTTACAACGATCCAAACATGGACTCCACAAAGATTGTCCATATCGGTATCCGTGGTCCGCGTAACCATAAGGAAGAATTCGCAAACGCAAAGAAATACGGTGCAACTGTCATTCTTGCAAGAGAAATTAAAGAGAATGGCTGGAAAGAGTCCATCCGTAAAGCAATCGAGATTGCATCAAAAGATACTGATCTGATGTATATCACTGTTTGCGCTGACTGTCTTGACGCAGCAAGCATGCCGCAGGGACCGCAGGACATGTGCGGATTAACATCTTATGAATTGTGCATGATGCTTCACGAGGCCGGACTCGCAGGTGCAAAGGGCATGGATTTCGTGGAGATCTATCCAGATACTCTGAGCTACCAGACCGCCGCACACGATGCATGCTGGGCAACTCTCTATTACCTGAATGGACTTGCAGAGAGAAAGAAAAACGAGGGCGAACAGAAATAACTTCTGAAAGACGCAGCAGTTCAGCCAATCCGTGGTCGGACTGCTGCTTTTTTATAAAAAAGAATCAAAAAATCAATTTTCTTACCGGTCTGTAGCAGCCGGGACTTAGTACACATGAAGGAGGAAACCACATGAAGACAATTTACGATGTACCAATTATTTTGAGAAGAGAAATTGAAGCACTTATGGTCAAGCCATTTATCGACGCGTTTGAAAAGGAACTCGGCCATGAAAAAACATATGAGATCGTAAAAAAAGTCATCTTCGACATCGCCTTTAAAGAAGGTCAGGAATATGCGGAGCTCTTCGGAAGAAATGACCTGCAGGCAATCCGTATGCAGATGGAACCCTGGTCATCGAACGGTGCCTTAAACCTTGCATGGAGCGGAGACGGAAAAAAACATCTTTGTGAAGACGTTCTGGAATGTCAGTATGTTGCCATGTATGAACGTATCGGGATGAAGGATCTCGGAGCTGTCTTATCCTGCGGACGCGATGAACCGTTTTACAAAGGCATGAATTCCAAGATCAAAATGACAAGAACAAGAACTCTGATGCAGGACGGTAAATGCTGTGATTTTGTATTTGATCTGGAGGAATAGCTGTGGACGTTCTGAAATTCGTAAAAGCGAAAAATGACTATCTCGGCAAGATCGAGGGCGGTGGACTTTCTTGAAAATTCAAATAACGAATGACATCATATTCCCCTATATCCCCCATTCCTTGCTGGGGAAATTTTCAGAATTCCATGACAGTTAAAAAGTGGGACTACTTCACCGACGCTTTGCTCGCCGGACAGCAATCCCACTTTTTATTTATTGATTTCTCTGTATATGATTTTTATTATTTTTGCAAAATATCAGACGTTCTTTGCCTCTCTCTCCTCGCGCTCCCGCTCCGCCTGGGACTTTCTCAGATAGTCCGGCTTATGCTCCATGGCGGTCTCTGTCTTTCCTTCCGCGAAGTAGACAGCGCCCAGAGCGGCCACAGAAGCGGCTCTCTGGCGGTTTACATGGGCCGGGGCAAGATCGTAGGGCACGGTCATTTTCTCCGCGATCTGCTTCTCGTAGACCGGCACACCGTCACCTAAGAAGATCACGCGCTCTCCCATTCCATTTAACTTCCCGATCAATTCTCCCATGTCCATGGCATCCTGATCCATCACAGTCTCAAACTCTCTCTCAAAGCAGTAGATTCCCGTGTAGACCTGGTTTCTTCTGGCGTCCATGATCGGGCAGATCAGGCCGGAAGCGCCGAACAAGTTGTATGCTGTCGCGTCAAGTGTCGGAACATGGATCAGCGGCTTATTTAATGCCAATCCAAGTCCCTTCGCCGTCGCAGATCCGATTCTGAGACCCGTAAAGGATCCCGGACCGCCGGATACTGCGATCGCATCGATCGTATTCAGATCAATCCCTACAAGTTTTACCATCTCATCGATCATCGGCAGCAGGGTCTGCGAATGGGTCATCTTGAAATCCACCGTATACTCCGCCATCGTGATCCCGTCCTCATAGATAGCCGCCGATGCCACCAGTGAGGAACTTTCAATTCCTAAAATCCGCATCTATTTTTCCTCCACCGTGATCTTTCTGTAATCGAAGCCCTTTTCCAGGTTCTTCTCGATGGTGACAGTCTTCACATGCTCCGGCAGGATCTCCTCGATCATGTTGGACCACTCAATAAGAGTCACGCCTTCCCCGTAAAAGCAGTCTTCATATCCGACTTCATCCATCTCGCTGATGTCACCGATCCGGTACACATCAAAATGGTACAACGGCATTCTTCCGCTGTCATACTGCTGGACGATCGTGAAGGTAGGGCTGTTTACCGGCTCCGTGATCCCGAGTCCCTCAGCAAAGCCCTTCGTAAAAACTGTTTTTCCGACGCCGAGATCGCCGTTCAGGCAGATCACTTCGCCCGGCTTTGCCTGTTCCCCAAGCATTTTTCCAAAGGCGAAGGTCTCCTCCGGTGCGTTTGTTTCCTTTATCATGCCTTTAATCCTTTCGTCTTCTTCGGCGGAAGATTCCGCTTGCAGAAATCGACAAACTCCTGTTTTCTCCCTTCAATGGACCGGAATGGCACAAGATATCCGTTTGTCGGTCCGACCTTGATGATATACATGTTCGGGATCCGAACGACTTTCCAGATCTGATCCCATTTCAATTCTCCGGTCACGCCGGCCTGTTCGACCCCGATCTGCTCATCCGAAACGTCAAGATTGATCGGCGTTGAGTATCCGGTCGTTTTCGCATGTGCTTTTGCCTTCATCCAGATCATGATCGGCTGGACAAACACAAAAAGGATGATACAGCCCAAAAGCATGACTCTCTGCATCACTGCCACTGAGCTCCATGCGTATCCGAGGATCCCGATGACCAGGATCAGGAACACGAATGTAAAGATCCCGGCAAATCCCGAATACGCACTGTACATGGAGAAATCAAAGATATCTCTCGCTGTCATTTTTACCTGAATTTTCATACCAGTTTTTCCTCTTCAAATGCCGTCCGGATCCGGTTCATACACTCCTCGATGACGCTGCGCGGGGAAGCGACGTTGATACGCTCAAATCCGCGTCCCTCCTCACCGAAGATATATCCCTCATCCAGAGCGACCTTTGCTTTCTTCTGCATCAGTTCTTCCAGTTTTTTCTCATCCCGGTCAACGTATCCGTTGAGATCAAGCCACGCGAGGTAGGTTCCCTCCGCCTTGACGAGATGGGCCTTCGGAAGGTATTTCTTTAAATATTCGTCGATATACGCGAAGTTTCCATCCAGATAGTCCTTCAGCTGCTCCAGCCACTCTTCCCCCTCTGTGTAGGCCGCGATCATCGCCGTCATACCCAGAGCGGAAGCGCCATCCATGGACAGGCTGCCATTCACATAGTCTTTCCACTTTTTCTGAAGTTCCTTATTGTGGATCACGATGTTGGAGGTCTTCATTCCGGCAAGGTTGAAGGTCTTGCTCGGCGCAGTGCAGACAACGATCCGGTCCGCATACTCCGGAGCTACATTCATGATCGGTGTGAAGGTCACACCACGGCGGATCAGGTCGCAGTGGATCTCATCGCAGATGATCCATTTGTCGTACTTTTTACAGATCTCAACCGTCTTTTTAAGCTCGTCCTCCGTCCAGACACGGCCTGTCGGGTTATGCGGGCTGCACACCACGAGAACCTTGTTTGCCGGGTCCGCCATCTTTCGATCGAGATCTTCAAAGTCGATCCGGTAAGCACCGTTCTCATAGATCAGGGCGTTGTCCACCGGAATGCGGCCGTTGCTGTTGGCCTTATTCGTAAATGGATAGTAGATCGGGCGCTGGAGAACGATCCCGTCCCCCCGCTCCGTGAGGAGGTTGATGAGCGCTGCATAAGCCGCCACAACGCCCGGACAGAAGAACAGATTCTCCCTGCTCTCCTCCCAGCCGTAGCGCTTTTTCATCCAGCCCGTCACCGCGTCCATGCACTCGTCTGCCTCGTACATGGTATAGCCGAAGATCTTCCGGTCGATCCGCTCATGGAGAGCCTTTAAGATCGGTTCTGCGCAGGCAAAGTCCATATCCGCGATCCAGAGGGAGATCGAATCCTTGTCCGCTCCCTTCGGCAGGCGCTCAACCTTCACTGCATGGGTTCCCTTACGGTCGATCACTTCATCAAAATTATACTTCATGACTGACTCCTCCATTTCTTCGGCTCGCCGGAATATTCACCGTCTGGCCCGTGTATTCCTTTTTTATCTGGTTCGTCTCCTTAAAAGCCTTATATCTCTGGCATTCCTACGCTGAAATCAGCTTCTTCCTGCCACAGGGATTTTATGACTTTTCCGTCAACTAAACGTTCCTTCGTATCGATAGTTTAAAATTTATTCCTCGTCCAATATCATAGATAAGGAAATCCTCTTCTTCGCCATATCCACTCCGAGAACCTTCACCTCAACGATATCCCCAACGCTGACAGCCTCAAGCGGATGCTTGATATACTTCCTGGACATCTGGGAAATATGCACCAGACCGTCCTGATGGACACCGATATCTACGAAAGCGCCAAAATCGATGACATTTCTGACGGTTCCCTTTAAGATCATTCCCGGCTTTAAGTCCTTCATATCAAGGACATCGGTCCTTAAGATCGGTTTCTGCATCTCCTCACGCGGATCCCTCGCCGGTTTTTCCAGCTCTTTTACGATATCCTTTAAGGTCTCCTCACCGACTTCAAGCTCCTCGGAAAGTTTCTTGTAATCTGTGATCTTTTTGCTGATTCCGGCCGCGCCGCCCTTCGCGATCTCCTCCGGTTCAATCTTTGCACGCTTTAATAACTCCAGCGCTGCCTTATAAGACTCCGGATGTACGGAGGTTCCGTCAAGCGGATTATCCCCGCCTGCGATTCTCATAAATCCGGCACACTGCTCAAATGCCTTCGGGCCAAGCTTTGCGACCTTTAAGAGCTGGCGGCGGTTCGTAAACGCGCCGTTCTCCTCACGGTATGCGACGATGTTCTTCGCAATCACCTTGGAGATACCGGAAATATACTCTAAAAGAGATGCGGACGCCGTATTTAAGTCGACACCCACCTTATTTACGCAGTCTTCAACAACGTTTCCAAGAGCCTCGCTCAGATGTTTCTGGTTCATATCATGCTGATACTGGCCGACACCGATGGACTTCGGATCGATCTTTACAAGCTCCGCAAGCGGGTCCTGGAGACGGCGTGCGATGGAGACGGCACTTCTCTGTCCCACGTCGAATTTCGGGAATTCCTCTGTGGCAAGCTTGCTGGCAGAATATACGGAAGCTCCCGCCTCATTTACGATCACGTACTGGACGTGTTCCGGGATCTCCTTGATAAACTCCGCGATGATCTGCTCGGACTCTCTGGAAGCCGTTCCATTTCCGACGGAGATCAGGGAGATCTTGTATTTCTCGATGAGCTTCTTTAAGGTCTTCTTCGCGTCCTCCACCTTGTTCTGCGGTGCGGTCGGGTAGATGACCACGGTATCCAGGACTTTTCCTGTGGCGTCAACGACTGCTAACTTACAGCCGGTACGGAACGCCGGATCCCATCCCAATACCACGCGGCCTGCGATCGGAGGCTGCATGAGAAGCTGCTCTAAGTTCTTTCCGAAGATCTTGATGGCACCGTCCTCCGCCTTCTCGGTCATGAGATTTCTCACCTCACGCTCAATTGCCGGGGCAATGAGACGGTTGTAGCTGTCCGCGATCACTTCCTGTAAGACCGGAGTTGTCACCGGGTTCTCTCTGGTGATGACCATCTTATTTAAGTAGCGTAAGATCTTCTCCTCCGGAGCCGCGATCTTTACAGTCAGGATCTTTTCCTTCTCACCGCGGTTTAAGGCGAGAATCCTGTGTCCAGCGCACTTTCTTACAAGCTCCTCGTGATGATAGTACATCTCGTAAACGGA
The DNA here is from genome assembly GCF_018785465.1 of Clostridium sp. MCC328. NCBI lineage: Bacteria > Bacillati > Bacillota > Clostridia > Eubacteriales > Clostridiaceae > Clostridium > Clostridium sp. MCC328. Next base: position 47,762 of record NZ_WQPW01000067.1, on the reverse strand, counting down.
CTCTGTCTTCTCGTCCTTCGCCGCGGAGACGATAGAACCTTCCTCTTTTGTCACATTGCGGATGTATGCACGGTATTTTGCCACCTCGGAGATGCGCTCCGCAAGGATATCCTTTGCGCCGTCAATGGCCGCTTTCGCGTCTGCAACGCCTTTTTCCTCGGAGACATACTGGGCAGCCAGTGTCTCAATCGGTTCTTTTGTCACCTGCAGCAGGATCGTATCGGCCAGCGGCTCCAAGCCTCTCTCCTTCGCCATGCTGGCTCTTGTCTTTCTCTTCGGGCGGAACGGCAGGTATAAGTCCTCCACCGCCACCATAGTCTCGGCTTCCTCGATCTTCTTCTTTAAATCAGCCGTCAGTTTTCCCTGATCCTCGATTGATGCGAGAATCTGAGTCTTGCGGTCTTCAAGACCTCTCAGATATTTTAATCGTTCATCCAGGTTTCTTAATACCTCATCGTTTAAGGAACCGGTTACTTCCTTCCGGTATCTGGCAATAAACGGAATCGTGTTTCCCTCGTCAATGAGCTTCACAGCCGCCTCGACCTGGCTCATTTTCACTCCCAATTCCGCAGTCAGTACGCCTAAAATGTCCATGTTCTTTCTCCTTCTAGTTCTACCCCGGAAAGCATAAAGCCGCCGGAGATGTCATTCTCCATTATAATTCAATCCATGCTCTTATGCAACTTAAATGTGGACATGGACGGCATTTCATGTTAAACTATACGATAACTGTTCCGTATTATTTTTCTTAAACATCGAGGAGCTGACCAGCCTTTTTTATCAGGGAACAGTGCTATGAGCATTTTGGCGGCAGCGCCGCAGAATTACAACAGGAGGAATTTTCATGGCAGATTACGAAGATCAGAATTCATCTGAATATAAAGATATAAACCAGGAAACACAGGCTGCTGATCCGAATCCGCACAGCGCCGGAAACGTTCCGCAGGCTCCAGATCCAGCACAGCCGGACCAGCAGAATCCACCCCAGAATAACGGACAGGATCCGTATTGGCATAATCCACAGAACGGACAGCCGATCCCGCCACAGAATAACGGACAGGATCCATACTGGCAGAGTCCGCACAACGGTCAGCAAGTCCCGCCTCAGAATCCTGGACAGGATCCATACTGGCAGAATCAGCAGAACAGCGGGCAGTTCCCGCATCAGAACGGTCAGCCACCATATTGGCAGAATCAGTACAATAACGGACAGCCGCCCTGCTGGCAGAACCAGCCGCAGCGCCCGAGACGCGAGAAAAACTCCTTCGCGACGATCTCTCTGATCAGCGGAATCTTCGCCCTCTTAACGCTCTGCTGCTTCGCCTTCCCGGTCGCTATCATCTGCGGCGTCGGCGCAGTCTGCTTCGCCATTATTTCAAAAAAAGGCCAGCCCTTCAGAGGCACTGCAGTAGCCGGAATCATCCTTGGCGTCATCGCCGTTCTTCTCGGCATCGGCGAGTTCTTCTATGTACTCACCATCACAAACTTAATGAAAGACCCGGCAAACGCCGCGGCATTCAACGAGTTCTTTGAGCAGTTCCAGCGACAGCTCGGAATAAACTAAACACGAAAGTCACAAAGACCATAGACACATTATTTATCAGATAGTGTCTATGGTCTTATTTCGTACTATGAGTCCGCTCAACCTGGCCACCCGCTCACTCGCAAACTCGCGATTACGCGCTCTATTGCCTGCTTCGCAGGCTGTTTGCACGTTAGTAGCGCAGGGAAAGTAAATCTCTGCTTCACAGCCGCTTGTATTTCCTCTGCACTCACTAAAAGAAGACCAGCAGAACGCGCTCACACGTATTCTACCGGTCTTCAGCGATTTCGTATTAAATTAGAATTAAACGAGCTCGATCAGAACTGCCATAGCACCGTCGCCCTTACGCTGACCGATCTTGATGATTCTTGTGTAACCACCGTTACGGGAAGCGTACTTCGGAGCGATCTCGTTGAACAGCTTGTTTGTAAGATCAACTTTCTTTGTGTTTTTCTTCTTACCAGCTGCTGCTGTCGGAACCTCTGTTACGTCATAAAGAGCTTTTACCATCTGTCTTCTTGCATGAAGTCTGGACGGCATGTCCTTCTTGATTTCCTTCTCAACTTCGTCGTATACAGTAACTTTCTTACCGTCAACAACTTCTTTTACTCTCTTGCCGTCAGCGTCCTTGCGGGCAACCTTAGCTGTAACTTTAACAGTCTCGAAGTTATCTTTCTCTTTTACTGCAAGAGCGATCAGGCTCTCAACGATCTTTCTTACTTCTTTAGCTCTAGCCTCAGTTGTAACGATCTTTCCATGATATAAAAGGTTTGTAGCCTGGATTCTAAGTAATGCTTTTCTCTGACTGGAAGTTCTTCCGAGTTTTCTATAACCTGCCATGATTTAATTTCCTCCATTTGTGGAACAGCCGCCCACGCTTCTTTGGACTTACTGGACCGCCGCCTTTTTTTCCATAATGAGTCGCTCTACGCCCTTCTGCGCCCTTCGGACTTACCTTCCGGGTGAATGTATCACAACCAAAAATTTACTGTTCGTCGCTGGAATTGAGCTGTAAGCCCAGTTCTTTTAACTTTGCAAGTACTTCCTCGAGGGACTTACGACCAAGGTTTCTAACCTTCATCATATCCTCAGAAGTGCGGCTGCAAAGCTCTTCAACGGTATTGATACCTGCTCTCTTGAGACAGTTGTAGGAACGAACGGATAACTCCAGCTCGTCGATGTTCATCTCAAGAACTTTTTCTTTCTCGTTGTTCTCCTTTTCAACCATAACCTCTGCAGTCTTTGCATTCTCAGAGAGGTCGATGAAGAGATTCAGATGCTCGCTTAAAACTTTAGCAGCAAGGCTGACTGCCTCGTCCGGATCCAGTGTTCCGTTTGTGTAGATCTCAAGTGTGAGCTTATCGTAGTCTGTCTGCTGACCAACACGGGTGTTCTCAACAGACATGTTGACACGCTCAACCGGTGTGTAAATGGAATCTACAGCGAGAACTCCGATCGGAAGATCGTCGCTCTTGTTCTTATCAGCGCTTACGTAGCCACGGCCGTTGGTGATCGTAAGTTCCATATAGAACTTGCTGTCTGCACCGCCGCTTAAGGTTGCAATAACCTGATCCGGGTTAAGGATCTCGATGTCCGCGTCTGTCTGAATATCAGAAGCGTGAATCACGCCCTCGCCCTCGAACTCGATATACGCAGTCTTCGGCTCGTTTGTATCACTGTTGTTCTTAATTGCTAAGCTCTTGATGTTCATAATGATCTCAGTCACATCTTCCTTAACGCCGGCGATGGAACTGAACTCATGAAGTACACCATCAATTTTCACCTGGCTGACAGCAGAACCCGGTAAAGAAGAAAGCATGATTCTTCTCAGGGAATTTCCCAGAGTTGTGCCGTAACCCCTCTCAAGCGGTTCTACGACAAACTTTCCGTATCTTTTATCTTCGGAAATCTCAGCAATCTCAATGTTTGGTTTCTCAAAATCGAACACAAAAAGCCCCTCCTTTTGGGTATGCTTTGACAAATGCCACGAAGCGTTCTTTTAGAACACAAAGCATCCGGCCGGAAATGGCCAGATACTTTGTAAAAACCGCTCCGGTGAATTATTTGGAGTATAACTCGACGATGAGCATCTCGTTTACAGGAACGTCGATCTCTTCTCTTGTCGGAAGAGTTTTGATCTCGCCCTTTAAGTTCTCATGGTCAGACTCTAACCATGCCGGAACAAGACGGCCAGCTGTGGTCTCGAGAACCAGCTTGTAGTGGTTGTCGCCTTTGTTCTTTTCTCTGATCTCAACAACATCGCCAGCCTTTACAAGGTAAGACGGGATGTTTACGCACTTGCCGTTTACAAGAACGTGCTTGTGGTCAACGATCTGTCTAGCTTCCTTTCTTGTTCTTGCGAAACCAAGACGGAAGATAACGTTGTCAAGTCTGCGCTCAAGAAGGATCATAAGGTTTTCACCTGTCTGTCCGTTTAAACGCTCAGCCTTATCGTAGTAGTTACGGAACGGCTTCTCCAGAACGCCATAGATGAACTTAGCTTTCTGTTTTTCTCTTAACTGAAGACCATACTCACTGATCTTCTTGTTTGCTCTTTTAGATTCTCTGTTGGATTTTTTATCTATTCCTAAATAAATGGGATCAAGGTCAAGGGATCTGCATCTTTTAAGAACAGGAACTCTATCAACTGCCATTTTACTTCCTCCTAATTAGACTCTTCTACGCTTTGGCGGACGGCATCCGTTGTGCGGAACCGGTGTTACGTCCTTAATGCTTGTTACTTCAAGACCACATGCCTGAAGGGCACGGATAGCAGCCTCACGGCCAGATCCCGGTCCTTTAACCATAACGTCTACGGATTTTAAACCATGTACAAGAGCTGCCTTAGTTGCAGTTTCTGCAGCCATCTGTGCTGCATATGGAGTAGATTTCCTTGAACCTCTAAATCCCAGACCGCCTGCACTTGCCCAAGATAAGGCATTACCCTGTGCATCTGTTAATGTCACGATTGTGTTGTTAAAAGATGACTGGATGTGCGCCTGTCCGCGTTCAACGTTTTTCTTTACACGCTTTTTTGTCACTTTTTTAGCAGTGGACACTTTTTTAGCCATTTTAAACTAACCTACTTTCTCATTTACTGAACCCTGTTTCCTGTCTTTAAAACATGCAACGTGATTCAAAACATTTGTTACTGATAATTATTTCTTCTTGTTTGCAACAGTCTTTCTCGGACCCTTGCATGTTCTTGCGTTTGTCTTGGTCTTCTGACCACGGCAAGGAAGACTCTTTCTGTGACGAATACCTCTGTAGCATCCGATCTCCTGAAGTCTCTTGATGTTTAAAGCGATCTCACGACGTAAGTCACCTTCAACAGTCTGAGTCTCAGCGATTACTGCTGCAATGTTCTTTACTTCGTCATCGGTTAAATCCTTTACACGTGTGTCAGGATTTACACCAGCCGCAGCAAGAATACGGTCTGCACTTGCTCTACCGATACCGTAGATATAAGTTAAGCCGATTTCGACACGTTTTTCCCTTGGTAAATCAACACCTGAAATACGAGCCATGAGTGGTACCTCCATTTAAATATTGTAGAAATAGTTATTGCCGACACAACAACGCACTCTCGCGTTTCATGTCAAAGCCGCGCGAAAAAATACAGGCAAATTGCGGCATCAGCCCTGTCTCTGTTTGTGCTTAGGATTTTCACAGATAATTCTGATACTGCCTTTTCTCTTAATAACCTTGCACTTCTCGCAAATCGGTTTTACTGATGATCTTACTTTCACAGTAATTCTCCTTTCCTTCGTAGTCCGCTTCCCTTTACTGCCGGAAACACACCGATTCCGTGCCATCTGGGAACGGCATTACGGGTTGCTATACCTGTATAAAAAGCACCTGAAAATGGGCATAATACAAGCGTTCCAACAAAGTTCGCTTGAGCATTATAACACTTCCTTGGCGGAAAATCAAGCATTTTTATTGGTTTTCTTCAACTTTTTTAGCCCTTTGTCAAGGATACTATTTATCTCTCCAAATAATACGTCCCTTGGATAAATCGTAAGGGGACATCTCTAATGTTACCTTATCACCCGGAAGAATACGGATGTAGTTCATACGCAGTTTTCCACTGATGGTAGCTAATACCTTGTGACCATTCTCAAGTTCAACCTGGAACATAGCGTTCGGCAGCTTCTCAACAACGACGCCTTCGATTTCGATTACGTCAGCCTTAGACATAAAATTTACCTCCTGTTTCGTTTCTTAATGATCTGGACATGCTTTTTATTTTTCCGGAGGACCCGGCCGTTTTCTGCAAGCAGAGAAACGTATGTTCCAAGATCCTCCGATATGACATAAATTTTATCCTTGTCATTTCCGGCAATCGATCTTGCCAGGAATCCCGGGGTCATTTCCATGCCGGACCTCCTATTCAAGGCCCGGGCGCAGGGAAAGGATCTCCGGCTCGCCCTCAGTGATGAGGATCGTATTCTCATAGTGAGCGGACAGGGCATGATCTGCTGTAACAACGGTCCAGTCATCGTCCATCCAGATTACATCCGGTGTGCCGGCATTGATCATCGGTTCAATGGCCAGAGTCATACCCGGCTGTAAAAGGATTCCCCTTCTCTTTGTCGCAAAGTTCGGGACCTCCGGATCTTCATGAAGGTGGGTACCAATTCCATGTCCAACCAGCTCGCGGACAACGCCATAGCCGAATTTTTCGGCGTATGCCTGGATTGCCGTGGAGATATCATTCAGATGATTGCCAGCTTTCGCAAATTTAATACCTTCGTAAAAGCACTGTTTTGTGACATCCATCAGTTTCTGTGCTTCCGGGGAGACGTTTCCTACTGCCCAGGTGCGGGCTGCGTCGGAATGGTATCCCTTATAGATCGTCCCCGCATCAAGGCTGACGATATCGCCATCCTTTAAAATACGGTGCTTATTCGGGATTCCATGTACGATCTCATCATTTACGGACACGCAGATGGATGCAGGATATCCATTGTAATTTTTAAAGGAAGGAATACATCCATGGCTGCGGATCAGACGCTCTCCCAGCTTATCGATGTCCAGAGTGGACATTCCCGGGTGAACAGCTGCATGCAGCTCCTCGTGCACCTGCGCCAGAATTTCTCCGGCTTTTCGCATCAGTTCGATCTCTCTCGGCGATTTAATTGTTACTGCCATTATTTTAAGCTCCTAAAATCTTTGTGATAGCCTCAAATACCTGTTCCATATTCTGCGTTCCGTCTACGGTGTAGAGGACGTGCTTATCCGCATAGAAGCTGATGAGCGGGCGCGTCTGCTCATGATAAACAGAAAGACGTTTTGTAACAGTCTCCGGCTTATCATCATCTCTTAAAATGAGTTCAGCGCCGCACTTGTCGCAGATGCCTTCCTTCTTCGGAGCAGCATATACGATGTGATAAGTCATTCCGCACTTTACGCATGCACGGCGGCCTGCCATACGGGTAACGATCTTTTCGTCCGGTACGTCAACATCGATCGCGAAATCGATCGCCTCTCCCTTTTTGGCAAGAGCCTCTGTGAGAGCCTCTGCCTGCGGGATCGTACGCGGGAAACCATCGAGAATGTAACCCTTTTCGCAGTCCGGCTGGCTGATTCTGTCCATAACAAGATCAACCGTCAGTTCGTCCGGAACAAGAAGTCCCTGGTCCATGAATGCTTTTGCCTTCTTGCCAAGCTCTGTTCCGTTCTTAATGTTTGCCCGGAAGATGTCTCCGGTGGAAATGTGCGGGATTCCGTACTTTTCCGCGATTCTCTGTGCCTGGGTGCCCTTTCCGGCTCCCGGTGCGCCCAACATAATGATTTTCATAATTGTAATTTCCTCCACTCGTCCTAAAAAACCGAAAAAGCGGGCGAAAAGCATCTTTCCGCCCGCTCCGATTTTCAGCACGCAGCTGCTGCTATTTCTCTATTTGATCAATCATTTAAGAATCCCTTGTAATTTCTTACAAGCATCATAGACTCCACAGCCTTGATCGTCTCGAGGATTACACCTGCAATAATGATCAGGGATGTGCCGCCGAAGGAAAGACTGCCGACAGAAAAGAGACCGGATGCGATGATCGGGATAATGCACACGATCACCAATCCGCAGGCACCGATAAATACAATATAGTTTAAGATATTGTTGAGGTAGTCTGAGGTTGGCTTACCTGGGCGGATGCCCGGGATAAAGCCGCCGGACTTCTTCATATTATTAGCAACTTCCAGCGGGTTAAACGTAATGGACGTATAGAAATACGCGAACAGTACGACTAATACGATATATACGAGCATACCAATGGAGTAAGCCGGAGCTTCCGGTTTAAACCAGTTGGATGAGCTCAACGCTAACAGGATCTTTCCACCGATGGTTGAATAATCAACGTGGAAGAACTGAGCAATCATAACCGGCATTGACATGATGGAAGAAGCGAAGATGACCGGAATAACGTTCGCGGTGTTTACCTTCAACGGAATGTAGGTAGACTGTCCGCCGATCATTCTGCGGCCCTGCATCTTCTTGCTGTACTGCACCGGGATCCGGCGCTCTGCATCGTTTAAAACGAGGACAAAGACAACGATCGCAACGATAATTGCCAGTACGATGATGCCTGATACAGTTGCGACTGCAACTGATCTGCCTGCCATAAAGCGCTCATATAATGTCATCATATCCTGCGGAGTACCAGATACGATATTGATCAGAAGTACGATGGAAATACCGTTTCCTACTCCATTGTCTGTAATCCTCTCGCCAATCCACATCAGAAGAGCAGAACCTGCGGTCATAGCGGCTACGACCGTAAGATATCCCCAGATGTTACGGTGGTCTTCGAGAAGAAGTCCCTTTCCGCCAAGGCCGACTGCCATTGCGCAGGACTCAAAGAGAGCCAGGCCGACGGTAAGATATCTGGTGTACTCTGCAATCTTCTTTCTTCCGTCCTCACCGTCCTTCTGCATTTCCTCAAGCTTCGGAATTGCAATTGTGAGTAACTGCATAATGATGGAAGATGTGATATACGGGGTGATACTCAATGCGAAGATAGACATGGAGGAGAAAGAGCCTCCTGTGATCGCATTAAAGAATCCCATTCCGGAGTTCTGCAGATTTGAAAAGAAATCATGCAGATAGCTCGGATTAACGCCCGGTATCGGAAGACAGCAGCCGATTCGGATGACTACAAGCATCATAAAGGTGTAAAGAAGTCTGTCGCGGACTTCTTTCACCTTAAATGCTTTCTGTAAGGATTTTAACATATTAGATCACCTCGCAGGTTCCACCTACTGCCTCAATTTTAGCTTTTGCGCCTTCACTGAAAGCATTGGCTTTAACGACAAGTTTCTTTGTTAACTCTCCGTTACCAAGAATCTTAACGCCGTCCTGCGGGTTTTTGATCACACCTGTCTCCAGTAATGTCTCAACGGATACTACGGAGTCATTCTCAAATCTCTCTAATACGCTTACATTAATTCCAACGATCTCCTTGGAGTTGATGTTTGTAAATCCTCTCTTCGGAAGACGTCTGTATAACGGCATCTGGCCGCCCTCGAAACCAGGTCTCGGTGCGCCGGAACGTGCCTTCTGGCCCTTATGTCCCTTACCAGCTGTCTTACCATTTCCAGAAGCGTGGCCACGGCCTCTTCTGAAACTATCACTATGCTTAGATCCTTCAGCAGGATGTAAATTAGATAAGTTCATCACTGCACCTCCTTACTTTATATCAATTAGATTTCTTCAACTTTAACCAGATGTCTGACATTCTGGATCATGCCTCTAACTGCACCATTATCCGGCATCTCGACAGTCTTGTGCATCTTCTTTAAACCAAGTGCTTCGATTGTCGCTCTCTGCTTCGGAACAGCGCCGATAGGGGATTTTACTAATGTGATTTTTAACTTCTCTGCCATTTTATTATCCTCCTATTAGCAAACAACGTCTTCAACAGATTTGCCGCGGTTCTTAGCAACCTCTTCCGGAGTCTTTAACTTTGTAAGACCTTCGATTGTTGCAAGAACTACGTTTGTCTTGTTGTTGGAACCTAAAGACTTTGTACGGATGTTCTTGATGCCTGCAAGCTCTACTACGGAACGAACCGGACCACCAGCGATGATACCAGTACCTTCCGGTGCTCTCTTGATCAGTACGGAAGCGCTTCCGAACTCGCCAAGGAAGTCGTGCGGGATGCTCTTGTTCTCATCCATCGGGATCTCTACAAGGTTCTTCATAGCAGCTTCTTTACCTTTACGGATAGCTTCCGGAACCTCACCTGCTTTACCAAGGCCTGCGCCTACGTGACCATTGCCGTCTCCTACTACTACCAGAGCGGAAAATCTCATGGTACGTCCACCTTTAACAGTCTTGGATACGCGCTTAATGGCAACAACTTTGTCATTTAACTCTAACTGACTTGCGTCAATGATTGTACGCTTCATGCTGTTTTCTCCTCTCTATTAGAATACGAGACCAGCCTCACGGGCTGCATCTGCTAATGCCTGAATCTTACCCTGATAAATGAAACCGCCTCTATCGAAAACGACCTCTTTGATGCCTTTCTCGATTGCTCTCTTAGCAACTACGGTTCCGATATATGCAGCTGCATCAACTGTGTCGGTGTTCTCTAATTCTGCCTTGATCTCTTTCTCAAGAGTGGAAGCAGATACTAAAGTATGTCCAACGGAATCGTCGATGATCTGAGCATACATATGATTATTGCTTCTGAACACTGCTAAACGCGGTCTCTCTGCTGTACCAGCAAAGCGATTGCGTAATCTATAGTGTTTTTTTCTGCGGATTTCGCTTCTTGACTGCTTGCTAACCATTTTTACACTCTCCTTAAATTATTTCTTACCAGTCTTACCAACTTTGCGTCTGATAACCTCATCAGCGTACTTGATACCCTTGCCCTTATACGGCTCCGGTCTTCTCTTCTCTCTGATTTCAGCTGCATACTGGCCAACTTTCTCTTTGCTGATGCCCTTAACGATGATGATGTTCTGGCCATCGAGGACAGTCTCGATACCTTCCGGATCTTCCATCTCTACCGGATGGGAGTAACCAAGGGAAAGTGTGAGCTTCTTGCCCTGCTTCTGAGCTCTGTAACCAACACCGTTTACCTCAAGCTTCTTCTCGTAGCCTTCAGTAACACCCTGGATCATGTTATGGATTAGCGTTCTTGTAAGACCGTGTAAAGATTTCATCTTCTTTAAATCGTTCGGTCTTGTTACGACGATGTGTCCATCTTCTTCTTTGATTTCCATCTCTACCGGTAAATCTCTTACCAGTGTTCCCTTCGGACCCTTAACGGTCACATTGTTGTTCTCTGCGATTGTTACAGTTACGCCTGCTGGAATCGCTACCGGCATTCTACCAATACGTGACATGCCTTTTACCTCCTACTTAGATTCTCGGAAAGTGCTTTTACACTTTCTGTTTTCAGTTTCTATGTTATATCTGGTCTGAAGCTGCCTCCAGACGCACGCAAACTCCGCCCTGCTGGATCAATGTTCAGCTTTGCAGGCGGGGTGCGATAACATCAATGGGAATAATTACCAAACAAATGCAAGAACTTCGCCGCCGACACCAAGCTGTCTAGCCTGCTTGTCAGTGATGATGCCCTGGTTTGTGGATACGATAGCGATACCAAGTCCGCCAAGTACCTTCGGCATATCTTCCTTGCCAGCGTATACACGTAAGCCCGGCTTGGAGATCTTCTTGATTCCGGAGATGATCTTCTCGTTCTTGTCAGCGCCATACTTTAAGGAGATGCGGATTGTCTGGAATGCACCGTCCTCAACGATGTCATATTTCTTGATGTAGCCTTCTCTTACAAGGATATCAGCGATAGCTAATTTCATCTTGGAAGCCGGAACATCTACTGTATCGTGTTTAGCAGTGTTTGCATTACGAATTCTTGTAAGCATATCTGCAATCGGATCGCTCATTGTCATGATTATATTTCCTCCTAATGGATTGTTGGTTTGTCACTGTGGTTCGCGAATCATTCGCGCTGCACAGGAGTGTTGTTCGGCCTGGGGAAAACAAGTTTTCCGTATAGGCGTTGTTACGATGTATAGGGAAGTTCTTTTCCCTGTGGTCGAAGAACGGGACCAGTCAGCCTATTAAGCGCTTCTCTGCACGGCCAGGCGGGGAAACACGATGTTCCCACCTGACTTCTGACGCTTTTCTAAGCAGCTAAATCCTACCAGCTTGCCTTCTTTACGCCCGGGATCTCGCCCTTGTAAGCGAGCTCACGGAAGCAGATACGGCAAATGCCATATTTTCTCAGATATGCATGTGGACGACCACAGATTCTGCAGCGGTTGTATTCTCTTGTGGAGAACTTTGCCGGACGCTGCTGTTTAATCTTCATTGAAGTTTTAGCCATGGATAAATCCTCCTAATTACTTTGCAAACGGCATGTTGAATAATGTTAACAGTTCACGAGCTTCCTCGTCAGTCTTAGCGGTTGTAACGAAGATGATATCCATACCTCTAACCTTGTCAACTTTGTCATATTCAATTTCCGGGAAAATTAACTGTTCCTTGATGCCGAGTGCGTAGTTACCTCTGCCGTCGAATGCGTTAGCGTTAACGCCGCGGAAGTCACGTACACGCGGAAGAGCGAGGTTGATCAGACGATCAGCGAACTCATACATCTTCTCGCCGCGAAGGGTAACTTTGCATCCAATAGCCATGCCCTCTCTGAGTTTGAAGTTTGCGACAGACTTCTTAGCCTTTGTAAGGACTGCCTTCTGACCTGTGATGATCTCAAGGTCACGAACTGCAGAGTCAAGGACTTTCGCGTTGTCTTTTGCTTCGCCTACGCCCATGTTGATAACGATCTTATCGAGCTTCGGCACTTCCATGATATTCTTATAACCAAATTTCTTGATCATTGCTTCAACGATCTCGTTCTGGTACATTTCTTTTAATCTAGCCAACTTGTGTTTCCTCCTCTCTGCTATTAGTCAATTACTTTACCGGTTGCCTTAGCAACGCGGACTTTCTTACCGTCTTTAACTTCAAAGCCAACTCTTGTAGTTTTTCCGTCAACGAACAGCATTACGTTGGAGATGTCGATCGGAGCTTCCTGATGAACAATTCCGCCGTTCTGGTTTGTCTGGCTCGGTTTGGTATGCTTTGTTACCATGTTGCAGCCTTCAACGACAACTTCGTTCTTCTTGGTGTCTACGCTCAGAACTTTACCAGTTTTATCTTTATCTTTACCTGCGATGATCTTTACCATATCATCTTTTTTGATTTTATGCATTACCTGGCACCTCCTTATAATACTTCCGGAGCCAGAGATACGATCTTCATGAACTGTTTCTCACGAAGCTCTCTTGCGACCGGCCCAAAAATACGGGTTCCTCTTGGAGTCTTGTCATCTTTGATGATAACTGCTGCGTTCTCATCAAATTTAATATAAGAACCGTCTTTACGACGTGCGCCTTTTACAGAACGAACTACAACGGCTTTGACTACATCGCCCTTCTTAACAACGCCGCCTGGTGTTGCTTCTTTAACGGAGGCTACGATTACATCACCGATGTTAGCATATCTTCTTGTAGAACCGCCCATAACGCGGATACAAAGCAGTTCTCTTGCACCTGTATTATCGGCAACCTTTAATCTGGATTCCTGCTGAATCATGCCTGATACTCCTTCCTCGAATCAATTATCTTGCTTTCTCGACGATTTCAACAAGTCTCCATCTCTTATCCTTGGATAACGGTCTTGTCTCCATCACTTTAACTGTATCGCCGATATTGCACTCATTCTTCTCATCATGAGCTTTTAACTTATATGTCTTCTTAACGATCTTTCCGATTAACGGATGTTTTACGTGGTTCTCGATAGCAACGACGATTGTCTTGTCCATCTTGTTGCTAACTACCTTACCAGTACGTGTTTTTCTAAGATTTCTTTCCACGACGGATAATCTCCTTTCAAAATCGATTTGTTACACGCATCGGCGTGTGTCATAATGACAACTAATCAACCCGCAAGCATGCCTTGGGGTTCTTCACCGATACGGGATTAGTTAGCAACTCTTGCCTTCTCTGTGATAACAGTCTGAATTCTTGCGATGTTCTTGCGAACCTCTTTGATTCTGCTTGTGTTATCTAACTGGTTGGTTGCGTTCTGGAATCTCAGGTTGAAGAGCTCCTTCTTTGCTGCAACTAATTCTTCATTTAACTCTGCAGCGGTTTTCGCTTTTAATTCTTCTACATACTTATTAGTTTTCACTGTTATCACCGCCTTCTAAATCTGCCTTGGAAGCAATTTTACACTTACACGGGAGTTTGTGCATAGCAAGACGAAGAGCTTCCTTTGCTGTTTCCTCCGGAACGCCAGCGATTTCGAACATAACACGGCCCGGTTTAACTACTGCTACCCAGTACTCAAGAGCGCCCTTACCGGAACCCATACGAGTCTCAGCCGGTTTAGCTGTTACCGGTTTGTCCGGGAAAATCTTGATCCAAACTTTACCACCACGTTTGATGTAACGAGTCATGGCAACACGGGCTGCCTCGATCTGATTAGATTTGATCCAGCACGGCTCAAGGGCAACAAGGCCATATTCACCGTTGGAGATTGTATTTCCTCTTAAAGCTTTACCGGCCATAGTTCCACGGAACTGTTTGCGGCGCTTTACTCTTTTCGGCATTAACATTATTTATCGCTCCCTTCCTTATTTCCCTTAGTCGGAAGAACCTCGCCTTTGTAGATCCAAACTTTAACGCCAAGCTTGCCGTAAGTTGTATCTGCCTCTGCGAAACCATAGTCAATATCTGCTCTTAATGTCTGAAGCGGGATTGTTCCCTCGCTGTAAAACTCTGTACGTGCGATATCAGCACCGCCAAGACGACCGCCAACAGCTGTCTTGATACCAAGAACGCCAGCCTTCATAGATCTGGACATTGTGGACTTCATAGCACGACGGAAGGAAACACGGTTCTCAAGCTGCTGAGCGATGGACTCTGCAACAAGCTGAGCTTCACGGTCCGGTCTCTTAACTTCCTTGATGTCTACAAATACCTTCTTAGCAGTCATCTTCTGAACTTCAGCTTTGACCTTCTCGATCTCAGATCCGCCCTTACCGATAACTACGCCCGGTTTTGCTGTGAAAACGATAATTTTAACTCTATCAGATGCGCGCTCGATCTCGATCTTGGAAACGCCAGCGCTGTATAATCTCTTCTTAAGGTAAGTTCTGATTTTGTGATCCTCGATGAGGTTGTCAGCGAAATCAGCTTCAGCGTACCATCTGGAATCCCAGTCTTTGATAACGCCGACTCTCATGCCGTGTGGATTAACTTTCTGTCCCATAACTGCCTCCTATTATTTCTCGTTCAGCACGATGGTGATGTGGCTCATTCTCTTTTCGATTCTGTAAGCTCTGCCCTGTGCTCTCGGTTTTACTCTCTTCATAATCGGTCCCTGAGATGCGTAGCACTCCTCCACATACAGGTTCTCTGCGTTCATGCCGTTGTTGTTCTCAGCATTTGCGATTGCAGATTTTAATAATTTCTCGATTAAGCTGGAAGCATATCTAGGATTGTAAGTTACAATACCAAGTGCTGTCTGAACATCTTTGCCTCTGATGGCATCTAATACGAAACAAGCCTTCTGAACGGATACTCTTGCGTAAGACAGCTTTGCAGACGGTCTTGTATCCTTCTGGGCATTTCTCTCTCTCTTAATCTGACTTCTATGTCCCTTAGCCATTACTGGAACCTCCTTTCAAAGCGTATCTATTATTTACGTCCGGACTTTTTCTCGTCTTTGCCGTGGCCTCTGTAAGTTCTTGTAGCAACAAACTCACCAAGTTTGTGACCAACCATATCTTCTGTTACGTATACCGGTACATGCTTTCTGCCGTCATGTACTGCGATTGTATGACCAACCATCTGCGGGAAGATTGTAGAACGGCGGGACCAGGTCTTGATAACCTGTTTCTGTCCTGCCTCGTTCATAGCGTCTACCTTCTTCAGTAAGCTAGCGTCTGCAAATGGTCCTTTTTTAAGTGAACGAGCCATCGTTTTACCTCCTATCGATTATGAAATCGCCTTACCATTTCTTCTTCTTACGATTAACTTGTTAGACTGTTTGTTTTTCTTTCTAGTCTTAAGACCAAGAGCAGGCTTGCCCCACGGTGTGCACGGACCCGGACGGCCGATACCAGTCTTACCTTCACCACCACCATGCGGATGGTCATTCGGGTTCATAACGGAACCACGGACTGTCGGGCGGATACCCATGTGACGTTTTCTACCTGCTTTACCAATCTTAACAAGGTTGTGGTCGCCGTTGCCTACAACACCGATTGTTGCGCGGCACTCGATCGGAACCATTCTCATCTCGCCGGACGGTAAACGAAGTGTAGCGTACTTTCCTTCTTTAGCCATTAACTGTGCAGCGTTTCCTGCGGAACGAACCATCTGGCCGCCCTTACCCGGGAAAAGCTCGATATTGTGAACCTGTGCACCAACCGGGATTAAGGATAACGGTAAGCAGTTGCCGACCTTAGCCTCTGCGTGCTCGCCGCTCATAACCTTCATGCCGTTTGTAAGGCCCTGCGGTGCAAGGATGTAAGACTTCTCACCATCTGCATAGCAGATTAATGCGATGTTAGCACTTCTGTTCGGATCGTACTCGATACCGATTACAGTTGCCTGAATTCCGTCTTTGGAATTTCTCTTGAAGTCAACGATTCTGTATTTCTGTCTGTTTCCACCGCCCTGATGTCTAACGGTGATCTTACCCTGGTTGTTACGACCAGCGTTCTTCTTTAAAGAAACTACTAAGGACTTCTCCGGAGTTGTCTTTGTGATCTCGGAGAAATCAGAACCTGTCATATTTCTTCTGGAAGGTGTATATGGGTTATAGGTTTTGATTCCCATTTCTGACTCCTTTCAACGCCTTCTGGCGTTTCTATTTTTCGTATCGCGGCTTTGGTTGCCGCATAGTTTCAAAAATTACAGACCCTGGAAGATCTCGATGTCTTTGCTGTCTGCTGTGAGCTTAACGATTGCTTTCTTGGTCTTAGCAGTCTTACCAACTACCATACCACGTCTGCGGTTCTTACCGTCAGCGTTCATTGTGTTTACGCTCTCGACCTTTGTGCCCGGGAACATCTTCTCAACAGCTTCTTTGATCATGGTCTTGTTTGCTTCCGGATGTACGAGGAATGTATATTTCTTCTCGCTCATAGCGTTCATGCTCTTCTCAGTTACAACCGGTTTGAGGATTACGTCGTAGTACTGTACGTTTGCCATTATGCGTATACCTCCTCGATAGATGCTACAGCAGCCTTAGTAGCTACTACAGTGTTGTATTTCAGAATGTCGAATACATTGATTGTGTTAACAAGGGAAGTTTTTACTTCCGGAATGTTTCTTGCGGAAAGAACTGTGTTCTGATCGTTGTCAGCAAGAACTACGAGAGCCTTGGAAACTTTGAGGTTGTTCATAACAGCCTTGAAGTTCTTTGTCTTAACTTCGTCGAACTTTAACTCATCAACAACTACGAACTTGTTCTCGTTTACTCTGCTTGTAAGAGCGGACTTGAGAGCAGCTCTCTTCTCTTTCTTGTTAAGAGTGATTGTGTAATCTCTCGGAGTCGGAGCGAATACCATTCCGCCGCCTGTCCACTGCGGAGATCTTGTGGAACCCTGTCTAGCGTGACCTGTTCCTTTCTGTCTCCACGGCTTTCTGCCGCCACCGGAAACCTCAGAACGTGTTTTTGCTTTCTGTGTTCCCTGACGTTTATTTGCAAGCTGTGCAACAACAGCCATGTGTACGAGATGCTCGTTCACTTCAACGCCGAATACAGCGTCATTCAGCTCGATTGTGCCAACTTCTTTACCTTCCATATTGTATACGGATACGTTTGCCATTTCTGTTTCCTCCTTTCCTGTAAAAGCTTATTTGCAAGCCTTTACTGTTTCCTTTAATGTTACTAAGGACTTCTTCGGTCCCGGTACAGCACCCTTAACAAGGATCAGGTTGTTTTCAACATCAACCTTGACAATCTCGAGGTTCTGAGTGGTAATCTTCTTGTTACCCATCTGACCCGGCATGCCTTTACCCTTGAATACGCGGCCCGGAGTTGTTGCGGAACCATTGGAACCCTGATGACGGTGGAATTTAGAACCATGAGCCATCGGTCCTCTGCTCTGTCCAAGTCTCTTAATAGCGCCCTGGAAACCTTTACCTTTGGAGATAGCAGTTGCATCTACCTTATCGCCAGCAGCGAAGATATCAGCTTTGATTTCGTCTTTTACGTTGTACTCTTCGGAATTCTCAAAACGGAACTCTCTAACGAATCTCTTGTAAGATACGCCAGCCTTGTCAAAGTGACCCTTTACCGGCTTGTTTACAAGTTTCTCTCTCTTATCAACAAAGCCAACCTGTACAGCTTTGTATCCATCGTTCTCCTCTGTCTTAACCTGTGTCACTACGCACGGACCAGCCTGAAGAACTGTTACCGGAACAAGAACGCCTTCATCGTTGAAGATCTGAGTCATTCCGACTTTTGTAGCTAAAATCGCTTTCTTCATTTTTTTACCTCCTGTTACTAATCTACAGCGGAACGCAAAACAGAATTTTCTGTGCGTTCATCCTAGAGCAGCCCAACATAGGTGGAACACTATGACATTACATTTTGTAATGATGTTGATTCCCTTTCAGGATGAGTAGTGTTGCTTTTATATCAGAACCATTCAGGATTTCTAATTTTAATGTTTGCTGCATGTTTCGCAGCGTGAAAAATAAATATCTTTAATTATTTATTTTTCATTTTGATGTCGATATAAACACCAGCCGGCATTTCCAGTCTGGACAGTGCATCTACTGTCTTCTGGCTCGGGCTTGCGATATCGATGAGTCTCTTATGAGTTCTCTGCTCGAACTGCTCTCTGGAATCTTTGTACTTGTGAACAGCTCTTAAGATTGTTACAACCTCTTTCTTTGTCGGCAGCGGAACCGGACCACTCACCTGTGCTCCTGTTTTCTTTACTGTCTCGATGATCTTTCCAGCGGACTGGTCGATCAGCTGATGGTCGTAAGCCTTTAATGTGATTCTCATAACCTGACTTGCCATAAAAAAAGTCGCCTCCTTTTCGCACTTTTAATCGAAGTACGACAAGCGGTGACTGTACACGGTCTCGTGTGTATCATGCCGATTCACACGTTGTTACTGCCCCTTACCCTGAGCAGCTGTTAATTTGGTACAGTGACTTGTCGCCAGTTTCCTAACTTGACATTCGCTCCACGGAACACCTGCCATTCTCAGGCAGCAACCTCTCGCTTCAACGCTATCATGTCACAGCCAGATAAGAATAACACATCGAAATCGAAAAATCAAGCTTTTTTTGCTTATTTTTCAAGGGTTTTTTCAATTTGTGGATAACCGGCAGGAGCATGTTCAAATCATGGTTTTCCATGCACAGATTGAAACGAAAAAGAGGAAAAAGTACACTTCATATTAATTTTCAAGTGTCTTTTTCCTCTTTGATGAGCTGTATAATGCACTGTTTCTTCTATATATAATATAGTAGAAACGCAAATTTATCTGCCAGGCAGATTCTACTGCGCAGCCCCTGCTTCGTTCTCGATCTCCAGATTCTCCTTCACCTTCGCCTCAAAATCATCGTCCGCGGCCGCTGTCTCCCCGTTCTCTGCGGAGATCTTTTCATTTACGGCATCCACGCCTTCATCGAAGACCTCCAGAGCTGTCTGAAGCTGGTTGTCCTCATCCTTCGGGATCTCGATCTTTGACTTTAAGTCTTCGTCGAGAGCTATGGTCACATCCGGCTCGATGCCAAGTTTGTGGATGCACTCGCCTGACGGGGTGTAGTAGTATGCCGTTGTGAGCTTCAATCCGCTGCCATCCGGCAGGTTGAAGATGCCCTGAGCGATTCCTTTTCCGAAGGTCTTCTCGCCTACAATCGTTGCCCAGTCATTGTCCTTTAAGGCACCTGTCAGAACTTCGGAGGCACTGGCGCTCTCACCGTTTACAAGAAGAATGATCGGGACATCTACCTCATGTCCGTCATCGGAGGTATAGACACTGTCATCAATTCCTTTTCCCTTGAAGCTTACAATGGTCTTTCCATCCGGAAGCAGATAGTCCGCAATATCCTTCGCCGCCTGAACAACGCCGCCGCCGTTGTTTCGAAGATCTATGATCAGCTTTTCCATTCCCTTGGAGGCCAGATCATCCACAGCGCTCTTAAACTGTTCGGAGCTTACCTCCTCAAAGGAAGAAAGAGAAATATATCCAGCATGAGCATCCAGCAGCTCGTACTCTACCGTTGGGTTCTCCACCATACGGCGCTCCACGTCCATCTCCACATACTCATCCGTGGACTGGCGGTACACGGTCAGATGAACCTTCGTCCCCTCCTCACCTCGGATATGGTCGCTGACAAGAAGAGACAGATCCTCTCCGGTAGCCTCGATATCTTCTACTTTATAGAGGATATCTCCCGGCAGCATTCCGGCTTCCTGGGCCGGGGAATCCTTGAACACCTTGACTGCCGTGATAATTCCCGTGTATACATTCTGGCTCACCTGAACGCCGATTCCGCAGTAGGTTCCGGAAGTCTCCTCATTCAGGCTTGTGTACTCGTCCTTATCGTAATATACGGAATACGGATCATTCAGAGAGTACATGTAGCCGCGGTAGATCCAGTCTTCCGCAGTTCCATTCTTCGTCTGTTCTTCCTCCGTCATGTTCTCATCGAACAGGAAGTATTTGTCGATCAGCGCCTCCATATACTGGAGCTTCGGCTCGATTTTCTTCATATCCAGCTGAGTGCCGGATGTCTCCGCGGTCTGTGTGCTCTGGCTCTCAGATGCACGCCTTCCTACGGTCCAGATCCCCGTTGCAACACCTACGACTGCAAGTCCGGAGAATGCTGTCACAAGGACTCCGACAAGGACGCCTTTCCAAAATTTATTTTTTGTCTCTTTCTCTTCCAATGTCTTTTCTCCTTCATCCCAGGGCAGCCAGATCTCATCCGATAAAAACTGTGCCAGGATCTTTATGTAAAAAGTCTACAGGTCATATTTCCCTGCGTTCAGCACCGCAGGCTCACTTTTCTGCCTGTCAGTCCCTACGGGCTCACATATTTCGTCGGATTCACATAGGAACCGTTCACCCGGACTCCGAAGTGGAGATGGGACCCTGTGGAGTATCCCGTCGAACCGACCTTCGCGATGGTCTGTCCCTTTTTCACACTCTGCCCCTGTGATACAAGCAGGCTCGATGCATGCATATAAACTGTATACACGCCGCCGCCATGGCTTATCATCACATAATTTCCTGCAGAAGAGCTGTAAGTCGCGATCACGACCTCACCCGCAGCAGCAGCCACGATCGATGTTCCCGTCGGCGCGCTGATATCGATTCCCTGATGGTTCGAGGACGCGCCCTTCGTCGGGGATTTTCGCCCTCCAAAGCCGGAAGTAATCCGCCCGCTGGCAGGACACGGCCATGTAAAGCTAATGTCCCCAAGACTCACGGTTTTATACGTCTGTGCCGCCTTGTTTGCCGCTGCGGCCTCTTTCTTTTCTTCCTCGGCTTTCTTTCTCGCTTCCTCTTCCTTCCGCTTGATCTCTGCCTCGATGGACTTGATCTGGTTCTCCTGGGCCTCGATGGACTTCGCGTACTCGGAGATCTGTCCCTCCGCGGAGGCGATCTTCGTCTCGTAGTTCTGAAGCTCCGTCTGTTTTGCAGCCAGAAGCTTCTCCACGGACGCCTGTTTTGCCTCCGTCTCGTCCTGAAGCATCAGGAGCTCGGCATGTTCACTCTCTAAGCTCTTTTCCTTCTCCGCGATTTTCTCCTTCGTAGCGGCATATTCATCGAGCTTCTGCCGGTCGTAGGACGAGATCTTTGTGATGTACTCCGCCTTGCTCAAGAGCTCCGAGAGGGAGCCGGACTCCATGAGTAGGTCCACATAGGTGCTGTCGCCCTTCTCATACATATATTTTATCCGCAGCTTCATGGATTCATACTGGCTTTTCTCTGTCTCCTTCGCCTCGGATAATTCCTGTTTCGTCGTATCGATCTGTTTTTCCTTCGCGTCTATGTCATCGCCAAGCTTTGAAAGCTCATTTCCGATGGACTCCAGGCTGGAATCCAGCTTTTTGACATAGGCCGTCGTATCGCTTTTAAGGCCTTCCAGGTTCTTTAGCTCCTGTTCCGTCTTCTTTTTTTCCGCCTCCAGCGCCGTCTTTTTGCTCTTCGCGTCACTCAATCCGCTCTTTGTCGCCTGGGCAGAAAGCGGTGTCGCAAGAACCAGGGCAAAGGACAGGGCCGCAGCCAGAAATCTTCCTGATTTTCTCATATGCTGTCCCCTCCTACACACGCAGCTCTTTGCGAATCGTAAAGAAGCTTACAAAAAATCCAAGTCCGCCGCCCAGCGCCAGGGCGATCGCCGCCATCATCGGATAGAAGGTTCCAAGCGGCAGGAACTGGATGATTCCGGAGAGAAGTTCAAACCGGTTCATCACATACTCCACCGTCTGTCGGTAGACGAAAAGCATAACCCCCAACGGGATCGCCGCTCCGACAAGCCCCAGGATCGTTCCTTCTACCACAAACGGGGCCCGGATCATAAAGTTCGTCGCTCCGATAAGACGCATGATCCTGTTCTCGTTCTTCCGGAATTCAGCCGCAACGGAGATCGTATTGCTGATCAGGAATACCGCAACAGCCAACAGCATGGCGATCAGGACGCCGAACAGCAGGCCCAGGATCTTATTGAAGCTTGCAAGTCCCGTAGCCGCACTGTTGGAATAGTTTACTTTCCGCACACCATCAATACTTTCCAGGTATGCCACCATTCCATCCTGATCCGTAATATTGTTCAGGCGGATCTCGTAGGAAGAGGAGCCTGCAAGCGGGTTGTCATCCGCAAAACCTTCCGCTAAGGCTTCATCCTCACCGAAATACTCTGTCTTAAAGCCGTCCCACGCCTCCTCAGCGGAGACGAATTTTATCTCTTTTATCATTCCCGACTTGTCCGACTCGATCTTCGCGCCGATGTCTTTGATCTCGTCCTCCGTCAGGTTCTCATCAAAAAATACCGTGATTCCCATTGTGGTCTCCGCCGTGCGGACCATATATTCGATGTTGGTGATCACGGAGAAAAATACGCAAAATAAAAAAATACATGCAGAAATGATCGCGGTCGACGCAAGGGAAAACCAGATATTTCTGCATATATTTACCAGTCCCTGCTTCATGCAGAACCAGAATGTACTAATCCTCATAACGGTACCCACTTTCCTCCTCATCACAGACCACCATTCCGCGGTCGATCGTGATGACGCGTTTCTTCATCAGGTCCACGATCTCATGGCTGTGTGTGACAACGATCACCGTTGTTCCACGCCGGTTGATCTTCTCCAGGAGTCCCATGATCTCCATCGCATTGTGGGGATCCAGGTTTCCCGTGGGCTCATCGGCAAGCAGGATCTCCGGGCGATTGATCAGTGCCCGGGCAATCGCCACGCGCTGCTGTTCTCCACCGGAGAGCTGATGCGGGAAAAACTTATACTTGGAAGAAAGGCCTACCATCTTTAACATCTGCGGAACCGATTCCCGGATCGTCCGGCTGGACTCCCCGATCACCCGCTGGGCAAATGCCACATTCTCATAGACCGTCTTGTCCTTTAAAAGACGGAAATCCTGGAATACGACACCGAGACGCCGGCGGTACTTCGGAACATATCTTCGCGGCATCTTTCTGAGGTCCATGTCATTAACGACAACACGACCGGAGGTCGGCTCCACTTCCTTCAAGAGGATCTTGATCAGTGTAGATTTTCCGGAACCGCTCCGGCCGGTTATGAAGACAAATTCCCCGTCATCGATGGTGATGTTCACGTCCTTCAGGGCTTTCGTACCCCTGTCATAGGTCTTTGTCAGTTTTGAAATTTCTATCATAATTTAGTAGTCCAGATTCTCCATGTACTTCATGTACTTTACAACCATCAGGGCAATTTTGAAGGTGATCGCATCCTCAAATACTCGCAGATCCAGTCCGGTGCTCTTCTGGAGCTTATCCAGACGATAAACAAGCGTATTTCTATGGATGTAGAGCTGTCTTGATGTCTCGGAGACATTCAGGCTGTTCTCAAAGAATTTGTTGATCGTTGTGAGTGTTTCCTCGTCGAACTCATCCGGGTTCTTTCCATCAAAAATTTCTTTGATAAACATCCGGCAGAGTGGAAGCGGAAGCTGATAGATCAGACGGCCAATACCGAGGTTGGAGTACGCTACAACGTTCTTGCTGCTGTAGAAGATCTTTCCGACATCGAGAGCCATCTTTGCTTCCTTGTAGGAACGGGAAACATCCTTGATCTCGCCAACGATGGTACCGAACGCGATGCGCACTTTGGACATCGCCTCTGTGTTCAGCATATCTAAAATCGTATTTGCTGTCTTCTCGAGATCTTCATAGGTCTCACCCGGTTTCACCTCACGGACAAGAATGATATTCTTCTCGTCGACTGCGGTGATAAAGTCTTTTGTCTTTGTGGAGAACAGGCTGCGCATGGTCTCCAGGGCATTCGTATCTTTCTCATTCTTTGTCTCGATCAGGAATACGACACGTTTTACATTTGTCTCGATATGAAGTTTCTTCGCCCGGTTGTAGATATCAACGAGCAGAAGATTATCAAGAAGCAGGTTCTTGATGAAATTATCTTTATCGAATCTTTCTTTGTAGGCCACCAGAAGATTCTGGATCTGGAATGCTGCCAGTTTGCCTACCATATACACGTCATCGCTGCCGCCTTTTGCAAGCAGGATGTACTCAAGCTGATGTTCATCAAATACTTTAAAGAACTGATAACCGGAAATCACCTGGCTGTCCGCCGGAGAATCCACAAACGCAAGTATGGAACTTTCATACTCTTCCGCATGCTCGAATGTGGAAGCCAGGACCTTTCCCTCCACATCACAGACGCACAGGTCAATTCTTGTAATCTCTTTCAGTCCTTCGATATTCGACTGTAAAATCTGATTTGAAATCATAGCGCCCTCTCCTTTTCGCAGTATGGACATATCCACATTTATTCTAATGCAAAATCACAAAAAAGAAAAGATTTTTTTTGTATTTTTTACTAAAAAACATGGAAAAAGGCAGACCGGATTTCCCATCTGGAACCGGTCTGCCTGATATTTTGGTTATTCGTAACGATTCAGTACCTTCATATGTTTCCTTACGGTCAGCGCAGCAAGTGCGCAGACCTACTGAACAGTTATGGTTATTCTTTAATAATTTTTTCTGTTTCTTTGTCGAAAAGGTACACATCATCTCCGGAGACCGCAAAGGACATTTTCTTTCCGGACGGCTTTTCACCGTCGGATGCTTTTGCAAGAAATTCGTTTTCTCCAACATGGAAACGGATGTATGTGGCATCCTCAATCTCCTCGCTGCCAAGAATGTCTCCGGTGATCTCACCCTTTCCATCTTCCGCCGGAACGATCTTTTCCGGTCGTACGCCTGTGAAGACTTCTTTTCCGACATAGCCGAGTTTCTTTAAAAGTTCAGCCTTTTCTCCGGAAAGCCGGATCTTTCCTGACGCAAACTTCAGAATAATATTTCCGTTCTCCTCCAACACCTTGGCAATGGAAAGATCCATTCTCGGTGTTCCGAAGAATCCTGCCACAAACAGACTCTCCGGATGGTCATAGATATTCTGCGCGGAGTCTTCCTGGCAGATCTCGCCCTCGTTCATGACGATCGTTCTCGTTCCTAATGCCATAGCGGTCTTCTGGTTGTCCGTCGCGTAGATCACGGTAATTCCAAGCTCACGGTTGATATTTGCGAACTCTTTTCTCATCAGTTCCTGGACATCTGGGTCTGCCTCCGCGATGGTGCGGTCCAAGAGCAGGATCCCCGGGCGGCGCATCAGGGCGCGTCCGAGAAGAACGCGGTATGTATCAGCTGCCGAAAGTTCCTCCGGCATTTTTTCAAGGATTCCATCGATTTTCAGGATCCCCACAGTCTCATCCACTCTTTTCGCGATCTCTGCAGCCGGCATCTTTGCCATTCTGAGGGAGAATGTAAGGTTGTCCTCCACACTCATTCCAGGATAGAGCACGCTGTTCTTGAAAAGCATTGCGACGTTTCTCTCTTTCGGGTCCGCATCCGTCATATCCATTCCATCGATCATCAGACTGCCTGAGGTAATCTCCTCCAGGCCGCCGATCATCCGAAGCAGTGTCGATTTTCCGCATGCCGTCGGTCCCACCAGGATCAAAAATTCCCTGTCCTTCACTTCCAGATTGAAATCCCGGATTGCCTGCTGGTCACCCGGGAATGTCTTGTTGATATTCTTTAACGTTAAACCGGACATTGACTTCCTCCTGATCTGTATTCTTCATGGTTAACTGGAAAATTGCAGACTTAACCTATTTTTATATCGGTTGTATTCATCATACACAAATAACACTTGTTTTTCCATATGGTTATTCCACAAAAAAATTCCGTTTTTTCCATGCATATTCCATATAGTGAATTTAAGTTTTTGACAAATATACTCTTTTTTCATAAAAACAGGCAGGAAGATAGTTAAATCATTATCAAAATTGCCAAAAAAGCGGCGGCTGTCCTTTTCTGACAGCCGCCGCTTAGGTTCCAAAAATTTCATAACTGCTAATTCCATTCACAGTCACGCACAAATCCATTCCAGCCCCGCTTATTTTACAGCAATTGCCTCCATCTCAAGCAGAACATCCTTCGGAAGTCTTGCAATCTCCACGCAGGAACGTGCCGGGCAGTCTTTTTCGAAATATTTCGCGTAGATGCCGTTGATGGTTGCGAAATCATCCATATTTTTGATAAATACACTTGTCTTTACAACCTGGTCGATGGATGTTCCTGCTGCCTCAAGAAGATTCTTCATGTTCTTCATAACCTGCTCCGCCTGTGCTTCGATTCCCTCCGGGATCACACCTGTCTCCGGATCTACCGGGATCTGTCCTGACGCGAATACGAAGCCGTTTGCCTCAATTGCCTGAGAATACGGTCCGATTGCTGCCGGTGCTTTTGTTGTGCTGATTACTTTCTTCATGTGATTGTCCTCCATATTTTCCTTATTTATCGATTTTTCGGATGCTCTTCTCCGTGATCTCGATCTTTCCTTCTTTTAATAAGTGACCTACCGCGCGCTTGAACGCATTCTTACTGAGTTTAAATTCTCTCGCGATAACTTCCGGTGATGCCTTATCGTTGAACGGTAAAACTCCGTCAAACTCTTCGATGACCTTCATGACAAGATCGGAGTCAGAAAAGATCTGGCTGCCTGCCTTGTCGCGTGTTGTGAGGTCAAGCTTTCCATCCCCACGGACTCTCGTCACACGGACGCGGACCTCATCGCCCACCCGGTATCCGGAAAAGAGTTCCTTTTTCGGAATCAGGCCGTGATAGATGCCATCGACTGCAACAAAGGCACCGATATCCGGATTGATCTCAAATACGAAGCCGTCCGCCTCGTCACCGGTGTGATACGGGGAGTCGCTTCTCAAATACTGGTATGCCTTCATAGTTGCGGCAAGGCGCTTGCTCTTATCGACGTAAAGAGCCACAAGGCACTTCTCACCTTTACGCACCTGATGGGTCTGCTCCTTAAACGGGAGAAGAAGGTCCTTTTCCAGTCCCATATCGAGAAACGCACCGATCTTGGAAACTTCCTTGACCTCAAGGACAGCCGTCTCACCGAGAGTCACCTTCGGTTTTGATGTGGTGGCGATCAGGCGGTCCTCAGAGTCCTTGTAGAGGAATACCTCCAGCTCATCACCGATCTTTGTTCCTTCCGGCACCTGTTTTTTGGGGAGAAGAACACCCTGGGCGTCCGCCTTGTCCCCGTCAGAAAGGTAAATTCCGAAGTCTTTCTCCTTGATCACCTTTAGTTTCTGAATTTTTCCAATTTCCATCATGTCTTTCGTCCTCCCGCAGCCGGATACTTTTGCGGCTGCGTCCTCTCTTTTATTTTCCGCTGCTCTTACAGCTATACCTGTCTATAACCTTTTGGCATTCTGTCCGCAGAATCTGCGGTTGACAGATTCTTACGGGGCTCATTGAATTATATTTCTGTTTCCTTTAACTCGACATTCGCGAACACATCACCGTCGGAATTACAAAGCGACACGAGATAAGATCTTCCCTCCCTTGTGCTTTTAATAACCATCTCATCCCCAAGCACAGCCGCTTTCCGGTACTCCGCCCGGATCTCGCCGATCTCCGTACCTGCTGGAACAAGTTCTCGTGCAATATCCACATACTGAGCATTATTTACATGGAGATTTGTGTCCAGGAGATGCTTCATAACTACCAGACGACCGGTCTCTTCCATCTCCTTCGGCACAGCGATCTTTCTTCCTGCATCTTCCATCTCGATTTTCGGGCTGAATTCTCCGTAAGGAGCCGTATCGGACTCCAGTATCCGCATGGGACGTCCCGTCTCCGTATTCATCAGAAACCAGTAGGAATTTGCTTTTACAAGATATCCGCCATTTTCATCAAGGATCGCGAAATTTCTCAGTGCATAAAGCCCCTTCACCGCATATGGCCATGTCACTACCTTGATCCGTTCTCCAAGTACCGGGCGTCGTTCGATCACGATCTGCCAGGAGGATAAAAGCCACGCTTTCTTCTCCCGTCCCAGATATCCGATCCCGACCCCCGCATCCTCCGACTGCATCGTCGAACAATCCTGCATATAATTCATAATTCCGGTCAGGGACAGCTTCGCGTCAATATCCGTCTCGCTGTACCGGACCCGGCTGTTTAATTCATACATAATCTAACCTCTTTGTTTCAACTTTCCCTGCGTGCCTTTACATTAACACAAATGCCTGCCAAGCGCAAGAAAAAAGACCATTAAGCCTTGCATTCACAAAGATTAACAGCCTTTTGTTAGCTGGGCTACAAGGATTCGAACCTTGAAAATGACGGAGTCAGAGTCCGTTGCCTTACCATTTGGCGATAGCCCAATAATATGTGTCTGAAACACTTGGACGATATTAAGTTTTAAAACTGGGCTACAAGGATTCGAACCTTGAAAATGACGGAGTCAGAGTCCGTTGCCTTACCATTTGGCGATAGCCCAATGCATCAACAGGTTGTATTATAACGCAACGACTCTGATCCGTCAACTGTTTTTTTCAATTTTTTTACTTTTTTAATTCTGATTTTTCGGATTATCCGGATCTTCAAATCCCGGTCCCCTTAAGTACGCCGGTGTT
The DNA here is from genome assembly GCF_018785465.1 of Clostridium sp. MCC328. Lineage (NCBI taxonomy): Bacteria > Bacillati > Bacillota > Clostridia > Eubacteriales > Clostridiaceae > Clostridium > Clostridium sp. MCC328. Next base: position 18,972 of record NZ_WQPW01000067.1, on the reverse strand, counting down.
TTCGTCTCCGGCGTCAGCATTCCGGACGCGGCGGTAGTCTCTGTAACCGCTGCTGTTGTCTCCGGGGCTGTCGGCGGTGCAGTTTCCGGCGGCACAGTTTCCGATGCTGTAGTTCCCGGTTCCGCAGTTTTCGGCTCCGCAGTTTTCGGTTCCGCAGTTTTCGGCTCCGTAGTTTTCTGCGGCGCAGTCTCTGTCGGAGAGGTCCGGGAATTCGATGAATGCCGGTCTTTCTCATCCGGATCGCTCAACTCCCTGTTCGTCTCCTGATCCACCCAGTCCACGCTCTCCCCGGCCTCCAGAGCTTTTCTCCGTCTCTGCATCTCGGAAAGTCCGTCATTTTTCGTGGATTCTCTCTCCTCACCCGTATCCAAAGCCCCAGATTTCTGTTCCGACACAGCTTCTGTTGTCTCTAAAGCTGCTGTCTCCTCCGGTGTACTCTCCTCCGTGGTCTCTTCGCTTGCTTTTTCGAAAGTTGTCTTTACGACCACCGGTTTTAAGGATATCTGATATTCCTGCTCATTGATCTCCCGGATCAGGCGTTTTGAGGAATACCCGGCAAGTTCTTCCTGCTTTCCTATCGTGATCCCCGGATTTTCCGAAAAAAGATGCTTTAAAAATTCTGCCTTCGTCACCGTGATCCCATATTTGTCCGCAATCTCCCGGGTTTTTGTGTCCTCTTCTGACTCAAACACATAGACCGTCGCCCTGGACTCCTTTTTCTGAAGCTCGGATTCCGTCTGCTTTTGCAGCTCTTTTACGATCTTTTCCGGTGACGCCTTTACTTCCGCGCCGGACTTCCGGACGGAGATCAGGATTCCCCCATCCTCTCCGAGACTGTTGTTATCCGCAAGCCTGTCAAAGATCTTCCCCACTGCGATTCCAAGGCTTTTCCCCTCAAATACGGTCATGGAAACTGCCTCATTTGATCTGGCCATCATTCCCTTTGCAGATAACACGGATCCCCGCCGGTTCATGGTAAATTCCATCATAATATCCGAATTTACTTCCATGATCAGTGACTCCTTCCGGTTCTTCCCCATCATCAGCACCGCCATCAGGCATACTGCTGCCGCGCAGATTGACAGAGCTCCTCCGGCCCGTCTGAACCACTTTTTCAGAGAGTCCATAGAGAATTCACCGTTTACGTCCATCCCGGCTTCCCGTAACTCCTGCTTCTTTTTCTTTTCCTTAACTGGCATGTCCTCATATTCTTTGTTCTGATTCATCATACCGTTTCCCTTTCGCCCTCATAGCCCACGTGGAGAAGGAATAATCCCTCGGGCGGAGCTGTTCTTCCCGCCATATCACGGTTTTTCGCTGCAATGATCTCTTTCATTTTCTCCGGTCTCCGCGTTCCACTGCCGACCTCCAAAAGCGTTCCCGTTAAGATCCGCACCATGTTATAGAGAAAGCCGTTTCCTGTATACAGGAATTCGAGCTTCGTTCCATGTTCCACGATCCGGATCTCATCGATCCGGCGCACCGTGCTTTTTTTCATTCTGCGGTTCGCGCAGAAGCTTTTGAAGTCATGTTCGCCGATAAGAAATTCCGCCGCCTGTCTCATCGCTTTCACATCCAGCTTCTTCCCGCAGCCATAGACATATTTTCGTTCGAATACGTTTTTCTTATCCCCGGTCTCCACATAATATCCATATGTCTTTGATGTGGCAGACAGGCGGCTGTGAAACCGTTCCGGCACGATCTTCGCAGAGAGGACCCTGATATCATCCGGAAGATACCGGTTCAGATATTCCCGTGCTGCCTCTCCGTCCGGACAGATTTCCGCATTAATATGGAAATTAGCTACCTGACCTCTCGCATGGACCCCCGCATCCGTTCTTCCGGATCCATGGACCTCTATCTCTTCTCCAGCCATTCTGAAAAGCACATTTTCCAGTTTTCCCTGAATCGTATTGTCGGTATTTCCCTGTTTCTGCCACCCATCATACCGGCTTCCGTCGTATTCCAGAGTAATGCGGATATTCTTCTTCATGATTGTTCCTTCCTGATCTCCAACTGAATGCGGCCCGTCACATTCAGATGTCCCCGCGGCCGCTTATTTTCTTTTAAACCAAAATTCCCGGCAGAAATTTCTCCTTATCCGCCGGGAATGTCTGGCTCATCTGCCTGTTACCGTCTGAAAAAGACTACTGATCTTCCAGAACCGATGTACAATGCGGACAGCGTGTCGCATGAATATTGATTTTCGTTTTGCAGTACGGGCATTCTTTTTCCGTAGCTGCTGCCGGAGCCGCCGGTTTATCGAATATTTTTTTAGCCCGGTTCAGTTGTTTTACCACCATAAAGATCACAAACGCCATAATAACAAAGTTGATGATCTCTGTGATAAACAGACCGTAGTTTACGGTCGGAGCTGCCGCTGCCTGTGCCTCAGCTAAAGTCGCGTAATGTTCTCCGTTCAGCGAAATAAACATATTGCCGAAATCCAACTTGCCCGTGAAAAGTCCGATCACAGGCATCACCATATCACTGACTAAGGAGTTTACAAGATCCTTAAATGCAGCACCGATGATCATGCCGACTGCCATGTCGATCATGTTGCCCTGAACGGCAAATTCACGGAATTCTTTCAGTATCTTTTTCATTGAAAGACCTCCTGATATTCGTTTTCCGCAGATTTCACCATTATTTTACCAATTTTTTTCTCTGTTGGGAATACCCGGAGACCGTTTTTTTATCTCTGTGCCTGTTTTTTTATCATTCCGCCGTTTTAGACGGGTTGAATATATGTGTCAGGAAAATAAACATCTCATGGGCGAACAGCGGCATGGCCGCAAGCACGAGCAAAGTTTTCCATTCCCCGGCATTCAAACGCACCGTCTGAAATGCCGCAACCAGAGCCGGCTGTTCCGTCACCATAAGCTGCAGAGCAAATCCAATGAATACTGCAGCGATCATCAGAGGGTTCCCTCCATGATCCATCCGAAATACAGATTTTTCCACATCACGCATTCCGATCGCATGAAAAAGCTGTGACAATCCAAGAACCGTAAATGCGTATGTCTGGCAGCATGCAAGAAGCTTTGGAGACTGTAAGACGTCCGCCACCGCTGCCGGGGTCAGCTGCCGTCCGCTGCTTACAAGAAGCTTTGCAGGAACGATCAGAAACGCGGTCAGACTGATCAATGCGATCAGGAAACCGTAAAACAACGTACAGACTCCGCCGCCATGCGCAAACAGGCTCTCTCCTTGCTTTCTCGGTTTTTCTTTCATCAGTTCTCTCCCGTCACATACATCTGTCCCCAGGGCCAGAGCCGGCAACGAATCCGTGATCAGATTGATCCACAGGATATGACTTGCCTTAAGAGGTGCCGGAAAGGAAAAAAGGATCGCAAAAAACATGGTCATGATCTCACCAAAATTCGATGATAAAAGAAAAATGACCGTCTTTTTAATATTGGCATAGATCTCTCTTCCTTCCCGGACAGCTTCCCGGATCGTTGCAAAATTGTCGTCTGTCAATACTATATCTGCTGCCTGCTTTGCCACATCCGTTCCGCTCATTCCCATCGCGATCCCGACATCCGCCGCTTTTAAAGATGGGGCATCATTAACTCCATCCCCGGTCATCGCCACGATTCCGCCGTTTTTTTTCAATGCCCGGACGATCCGTACCTTATGATCCGGAGAAACTCGTGCAAATACCCGGATCTCCGAAATCTTATCAGCAAGCTCCCCATCGCCCAGGCAATCCAGCTCTGACCCTGTCATGCACTGAGAGGGAGAATCCGCGATCTTAAGCGTTCTTGCGGTCGCAAGTGCCGTATCCTTATGATCCCCTGTAATCATGACGGTCGTAACACCTGCATGGCGGAATTCTTCCACTGTTCCGGAAACCTCCGGACGGACCGGGTCCTCAAGCACTGCCATTCCCAGAAAGGTCATTCCCTTCTCGGAAAGATCCTTTCCCTCCTTTACCGCCGCCCCAAGAACACGCCCACCGGACGCAGACATTTTTTCTGCCCGCCTCATGTACCATGTTCGTTTCGATGCTCCCATCGGATGAACTCCCATTTCGTCTCGGTAGGAGGTGCAATTTTCAAGGATTATGTCCGGTGCACCTTTCGTGAACGAAACTGTCCGCATTCCGTTTTGATGCACCGTCGTCATACACTTTCTCTCCGAGTCAAACGGACGCTCCGCAATTCTTTTCCACGCATCCCGGATCTGTTCGGACTGTTTTTCCCCATTCCTTGCATTTTTATCCGCATATAAAAGAAAAGCTGCTTCTGTAGGATCTCCGATGATTCCGTGCTTTCCCCATCTTGCATCATTGCAGAGTAAAAATGTTCGTAAAAGCCACTCTCTGTCCCCATCCAGATTCCGCACCGTCATCTGATTTTTTGTCAATGTCCCCGTTTTGTCCGAGCAAACCACATTAACCGCTCCAAGAGTTTCCACAGAAGGAAGACGTCTCACGATCGTATGTACCTTCGCCATCCTCGAAACAGAAAGCGCAAGGACGATCGTCACCACAGCCGGAAGTCCTTCCGGAACTGCTGCCACAGCCAAAGAGATCGCTGTCAGAAACATCTCCCCAACATCCCGCTTCTGCCAGACTGCCGCCAGAAAAAGGATCGTACAGAGACCCACAGCCAGAATACTAAGAAATGTTCCCAACTCTCCCAACCGTTTCTGAAGCGGTGTAATCTCTTCCGGTGTTTCATGGATCATTTTCGCGATTCGTCCGATCTCAGTTTGCATCCCGGTATCTGTAACAATCCCTTCACCGCGTCCGGCAGTCACAAAGGTTGACATATATGCCATATTTTTTCGATCACCGAGAGGTGTTCCGGTCGAAGCCACATACTGCGCATCCTTTTCCACCGGTACAGACTCTCCGGTAAGTGATGCCTCCTGTACCTTCATATTTTCCGAACGGATCAGTCGGAGATCCGCCGGTACCTGCTGCCCGGCATTTAAAAGCACCCTGTCGCCCGGCACCAGCTCCGCCGCGTCCATCTCCGAAAGCTTTCCGTCCCGCCGGACAAGCGCCTTCCTTGTTGTCAGCTTTTTTAATGACTCCAGCGCTTTCTGGGCCTTTCCCTCCTGAATCACACCAACCGTTGCATTGAGCAGCACAACTGCTGCAATGATCACCGCATCTCCTCGTTCTCCAAGAAATACAGAAATTCCTCCTGCCGCTAAAAGTACATAGATCAGCGGATCCATCAATTGCGAAAGCATCCGTTCTGCCACAGACGGAGGCCTTTTCTCCTCCAGCTCGTTCCGCCCATACTCCCGAAGCCGCTTTGTCGCTTCCTTCCCACTCAATCCCCCGTCATCCGACGATCCCAGCAGCATTTTTGTCTCAAAAACAGAGCACCGTTCAAAATCCCCCGGCTTTTCCATAAAAAAATTCTCTCCATCCTCTTTTGCTCAAAGCAAGTTTATGAGGATGGAGAGGAAATCATGCCTGCATTCCCATTCTTCGACTGACCGATCAACGAAATTTATAATTTTTTATGATCGCCTGCAAGGTACGTGTCCCATTATATTCATTTACATCCGGATAATAGATCATGTCGATCGTATTCTGCCCTGTCTGCTCTTCCAAAAAACGATCTCCATCTGCAAACAGCAGACCATCGAACGGATGTCCAGTGTTCGTCACCAGATTCATTTTCACGACATTTCGATTTTTTCCAAGCACACGTACATTTCGAATCGTCAGACTTTTCTGGGCAAACAACGGTTTTTCATTTCCCTGCCCGAATGGTTCCAGACCTTTGAGCTCATCCACGATTTTTTCATTCACATACTCAAACGGCATCGGAACATCGATCCAGATCTGCGGAACGAAATCATCTTCCGTAAGCTTTGCATTTTCATTCAGTCTTCTCCGGAACTCATCAATATCACTTTCCTCAATGGAAAGTCCCGCTGCCATTGGATGTCCGCCAAATTTCACCAGCAGATCCGATACCTCGCAAAGCCCCTGGTACATATGGTATGCCTCTATGGAACGTCCGGATCCCTTCGCACTCTGCTCGCCTCTCGTCAGCACAAAGGATGGCTTATGGAAATGCTCCCGGAGTCTTCCGGCTATGATCCCGGCAAGTGATTCATGGCACTCCGGTAAGAACACCACCAGCACCTTATCTGACATATAGAAACGTTCTACCTGTTCGATAGCCTCTGTTTCTCCCTTTGCCGTCATATCCTTTCTCACATCATTGAGTTCCTTTAATTCATCCGCCAGCCCACTGACCCGGTCCGGATCCTGTTCTAACAACATCCGGAGCGCGACCTTCGCACTTTTCAACCGTCCACCTGCATTTAAGCACGGTCCGATCACAAAACCAATGTGATATGCGCTCAGATTGTTCATATCCAGATTGTTTTTCTCTACAAGCATTCTGAGACCGGTGTTCTTCGTCGAACCGATCTTTTTCAGTCCATATTTGACGATCAGACGGTTTTCATCCTGCAGCTTCATGACATCTCCCACAGTCGCAATGGCCGCAAACTCCAGAAGCTCCATCCACTCATGCTCCGGAATTCCAAGATCCTCATAGATCACGTTTATAAGCTTCCATGCTACGACCGCACCGCAAATTTCATGGTACGGATACGTCTCCCCGTCCTGCTTCGGATCAACCACTGCATCTGCCGGCGGCAGAATCTGTCCATAAGCATCTACCGGTACTTCATGATGATCGGTCACCACAACCGTCATGCCAAGCTGCTTTGCGATGCTGATCTCCTTTAATGCCGCGATTCCATTATCACAGGTCACAAGTGTATCGATCCCGTCTTCTGCTGCCTGACGGATGATGGATTCATTGATCCCGTAGCCATCCCGGATCCGGTCAGGTATCTCATAATCAATCTGACCATTTCCGGCAGCACGGTGAAAGCCCTTGAGAAGAATATATGTTGAACAAACACCATCAATATCGTAGTCGCCGATGATCCGGATTTTTTTCCCTTCTATCAACTTCTTTTCAATGATCCCCGCAGCGGTCTCCATTCCCTTCATCTGTCGCGGATCATAAAGATCATCCAGTGTCCCGTAAAGATACTTTCTCATCTCACGTTCATCCAAAAGACCTCGGTTTCGCATGATCCGAACAGCCACCGGACTCACCCCCAGACGCATCGCAAGCCCGTTAAAATCTGCTCGTTTTGTCTGAAGCATCCAGATTTCTTTCTTTTTCTGCATCGTTTCTCTCCCTCTTTGCGCTTCCTCATTCCGGCACGTTCAATACTTCTGGCCATTTTCCTTCAGCCATTGCCGCCGTTTTCGATAGTCCGGCAGAATCTTCTCCACTTCATCCCAGAATTCCGTGCTATGGTTCATCTGGAGCCGATGGGCAAGCTCATGGACCACAACATAGTCCAGAATCTCCTCCGGCATCAGAACCAGCTTCCAATTAAAATTCAGGTTTCCCTTTGCACTGCAGCTCCCCCAGCGCGTCTTTTGCTCCCGGACCGTGATCGATCCATAGGAAACGCCCATGAGCCCTGCGTAATAACAGCATCGTTCTTTTAACACGTTTTTCGCTCGTTTTTTTCCTTCAAGACGTTCCGTTTCTGTGTAGGACGGACGCACTGCAAGGATCTGTTCTCCGGCACGGAGCCTCACCTCGATCCAATCCCGATGACTCTCCACAAACCAATCCGCAGTCTCCGGCGGTGTCCGGAAAGGAGCACGCACCGTAATCGTTCCGTCAAGCTCCACCTTCAAAGACATGGAACGGCGCCTGGCCCGGACCAGCTCATATGTAAAATGTTCCGTTCTTCTTTTCATGATTTCCTCCAGAAGCTTCTTCCTTTTTCACTGCACAAGTTTCACAGAAAGTTCCATCAAAAGTTCCCATGAAATTGAAAAAAGGCATCTGCAATTGCAGATGCCTTAATCAGCGCGCCAGAGAAGATTCGAACTCCCGACACTACGGTCCGTAGCCGTATGCTCTATCCAGCTGAGCTACTGACGCACACTCTCTGAGTCTCAGATGTCTGTCACTCAACGAAGAATATTCTACTATATATTTTCTTCTTTGTCAACACTTTTTAAATTTTTTTAATTTTTTTTCTTTTCCCTTACACCAATATCATAAGCCGCAAAAAAGCTTTGGGGCCATCACGCCAAAGCGTAACAGCCCCGTCTTTTTTTACTTCTCGTAATAGCAATCTCCCAAATAATGGAAGGACGTATTTTTGTTAAATTTGAATCCCTTAAGGTCTGATCTTCTTCCTACCATGCTATATTTGTAATACAGAGGTACCCACGGACAGAGCTCATTTAAGCGAACCTGAAGGTCTTTATATATCTGGAGGCGTTTTTCTTGATTTGTTTCCACCGCTGCAGCATCGATCATTTCATCTACCTTATCATCTTTGAGATATGCACGATTGCCGCTCATTCCACAGTTTCTTGAATGGAATAACTGAGTTACACTATATGCCGGATCACAAGTAGTATTTACCCAGCCAAGAATCAGGAGATCATGTTCTCCGGCATTGATCGCATCCTGAAATGCTCCCCATTCATACACATTGATGTCTACATTAATGCCAACCTGAGCTAACTGAGCCTGAACTACCTGTGCAGCACGACTTCTTACTTCTCCGGATACGTACATCTTAAGATCCAGTCCATTTTCATATCCTGCTTCTGCAAGAAGTTCTTTGGCTTTTTCCAGATCCTGAGGATATGGCTTTACGTCCTCATTCCACCCAGGCACAGTCTTTGCAACAACGGAGGTGGCTACTTCACCGCGACCTTCTACAATCGTATCTACGAATTCCTGACGATTCGTGGCATAATTGATCGCCTGACGTACCCGGACATCATCCAATCCTTTTTTAGTTGTGTTCATAGCCATAAATTCTACAGAAGGTGCCGGCCAGCTTTCCAGGACAAGATCTTTACAGTTCTCAATATTGACAGCATCCACCGGATCTACGGCTAAGATCACATCAATCTCCCCTGTTTCCAGTGCGATTGTACGAGCACTTCCTTCCGGAATGATCCGGGTTGTAATCGAAGTGGCTGTAGCTGGTCCATCAAAGTAGTCATCAAACCGGACCAACGTCCAGTGGTCATTCGGAACCCACTCTTTAAACATAAACGGACCTGTTCCGATCGGAGCTTCTCCATATGTATCGCCAGCCTCTGTTACTGCCTTCTCTGATAAGATCTTCATACTGGTATCATTAAGGATATACAGGAATGCTGGACACGGACTTGAAAGATGGATCGTCACCTCGTAATCCCCGTCAACAGAAACATGATCAATGGCTGATGCATTAGACATTGCTTTTGGCATGGTCTTAGCACGTTCTAAACTGAATTTCACATCGCTGGCCTTCAGTTCATCTCCATTGTGAAACTTTACGCCTTTCCGCAGTTTAAATTTGTACTTTGTGTCATCCACAATCTCAAAACTCTCTGCCAGATCCCCTACAGGCTCACGGTTATCATCAATTTTGATCAAACCATTATAAATATGGTAATTCAGCGTTGCAGATGGTGAATCCACACCCACCTGTGGATCCATAGACCGGATATCGCTGCTATTCGCTGAAATAATGTCTGTCCGTCCAATGGACTCTGGTTTTTTCTCTGACGATGTTTCCGCACCGGATGAAGCTGATGTCTCCGCCTTTGAATCCGCTGTCGATGTACCGGAGTTTCCCCCACTCTGTCCGCAGCCCGACAATACCATAGCCCCGGCCAATGCCAATGCCGTCAGTTTTCCATATATCCTTTTTCTCATGCACATGTCCTCCTTGTTATTATATTGTTACATAATTTTTTCCTTCTCGCTTTATTTCCCCCATCCAGAGATCCATTTCCGGCAATTCTCCGCAACTACGTTCATCTGTCCTGTAAGCCGGTTTCTCTGACGCACAAATCTTGTCTGGACTGCCAAATAATAATCTGCTTCTGTATTTTCCCTTGTCAGACCCTCTGCCATAGCAAGTCCGGCAAACACCGTTCCCTTTACCGCCGGATCCTGATGATATGGGCTGGATGTCGTGTACATGATCCTTGCCAATTCTCCTGCTATTTCCATGATGACATCGTCTGTATGTTTCTGATTCTCCATAGCGTTTTCAAGATCTGCAACCGCTTCCTTCAGGCTGCCGATCGCCCTCCAGACCGGAGAAAGATCAAATTCCGCACTAAGCTTCTGTTCTATAGAACGAAGCTCGTTTTCCATAAAGCTGACAAACCCGCTCATCTCTGCAGGAAGCTTCTCACAATTAGCGAAAATGGCGGTCAACTTTGCAATGACTCTTGTATCTCGCAGTGTCACCTCCGGATCTACCTTATCAAAGGTGTCCTCTTTCGTATGCCACCAGGAAAATGTTTTATGATCCTGTTTTATAAACTGCGGCATCATAGCAAACGGAATATCCGCTCCCCAGAAGGTCTGATCTGCGAATCGTACCATCGGCGTCGGTGCCTCCGGTTCTTTATCATTAAACTCCCTTAAAAACTCTCGGTCAAAGGCTTCGCCCTCCAGCATAGATGTCCGCATTCCAACCATATCCGAACCTTTACAGCCGCAAATATCCATATTAATGTGGGCCACACAATTTTCTTTCAGATCTTCCCAATGGTGATCATAATACCAGGTCGATCCGGAATAACGGGCATCTGAATGACCGGACCACCAGGCAAGCACTACAGACCGCTCCAGATGTTCCTGATTTTCTTGAAATACCCTGGCAATCTCCATCATAGCAGCATTGGCAACGCCATTATCCGTTATCCCCTCATACCAGGAATCATAATGACCGGAAACCAACACATACTTATCCGATCTTCCCTGAATACGTGCTACCGGCATGGTACTGGAAACGATTGACTGACACATTTCAACGTTAAGGCATGCCGTCAGTGGACCTTCTTCCAGTTTTTTCTGCAATTCCTTTCCTGCACTTTTTGTGATTTCCACAAACGGAATTCTCGGATAATGACAAGCCAGATCCTCCGGCTCAGGTGTTCCCCATACACCTCCAAGCGTTCCATGGTGTGCCAGATCCGCATGCCAGATTGTGATCACGCCCAAAACTCCGGCACGTTTTGCCTCACATGCAAACGCAAAGCTGTTCTCATATGTCAGAACGATCTTTCCGGCAAATTCTGCCATTCTCGCTCTCTGCTCCTTCTGGCTGCAGCCTCCGGTTGCGCTGATCCGGTCGAAAACCAGTTCAGCTTCCAGATTTTCCGCTGTTCCACTATACACATACGGAGTCAGAGGCACGATTGCTTCCGAAGAATCCCCTTGGATCCGTATGGATGCTTCTCCCGGAAGGCTTCTATATACCTGATAAATTTCCCGCTCTACCGGGATTCCCAGTTCTTCCATTCGTTTTGCGATTCGTTCTGCCGCTTTCTCTCCATCCTCAGAACCTGTATAGCGGTCCAGGTGACTGAAACACTCTACATCCTTCATGATTCTGGATGTTTCTAAGGCTTTATCAATTTTTTCAATAAGCTTATTTCCTTCCGATGAACAAAGACTCATACCCTGCATGTTCTAATTTTCCCTTCTTCTTTCCCCATTCATTTGGGCACGATCCATTTCTTGTGCATTTATCTATTTTGTTGTGAAATAATTATTTTCGTCCTCAGATTTTAAGCATATTATACAATGCCGATTCTTATATCGTCTAATGCTTAATTCGAATATCATATATAATTTTTGCGAATACGATATAATATACTGAAATTATATTCAATTTGTACTATATGCAAAAAGCCCCCGGAGAATCCATATCTGATTCTCCTGGAGCTTTTTCTTAACGCTAAAATATCTAAAAAATGACTATGTTTTTACCAGAGTTCCGGTTTTACTTCCGGTGGAAGCGGATTCGGATACGTCTCTCCGTCCAGCTCTTCCAACCAGTCCTTATGAGCCTTTTTGATGAGTTCCGGATTTTCCAGAAGATCCGCTCCTGTGCATGCCATGACTTTTGCCGCCGTCAGCATGCCCTTATGGGCAATACTTGCCTTTCCCTGAGCAACAGCCTGCCAGGAATGAAGTGCTGTTCCTGCCGCATAGCAGCACACATTTGTCTGCACCGTCGGAACCACCCAGCTCACATCACCGACATCGGTAGAGCCACCACCGCCATATGATTCGCTCCGGTCCAGTTTAAAATCCAACAGTGGCATATCCAGGACTTCCTTCCGCCTGTCCTTTTCAACGACATGAGCGATCATGTCCTTTAAGCCCTCTTTGTCTAACTCCGTAACGACCTCTTTGAATTTTCCCGCGTACGCCAGCTCCTCTTCCGTATATCTGATCGGAATAAAATGGTCAAGATTTTTGTCCATGACCTCTTCCAGAACATCATTTCCGATCACGTTGGAATAAGCGGCAACCTGACGAATATCCACAGTCGTTCCCGTGATCAGCGCCGCACCCTTTGCAATGTCACACATCCGCTCATAAAGCTTTTTGACCTGAGTTACCTTTGGTGCACGGATCGCATAAAGGATCTGCGCTTCAGCCGGGATCACATTCGGAGCAATTCCGCCTGTGTTCGTGATCGCACCATGAACTCTCGCTGCGTCGATCATATGCTCTCGCATATAATTCACGCCAATGTCCATGATCTCCACTGCATCCAGCGCAGAACGTCCAAGCTCCGGCGCTCCCGCCGCATGGGAGGAAATTCCATGGAAGGTAAAGAACACACGGAAATTGGCAAGAAATTTATCGTCTCCCATTGTTTTGTTCGTCGTGCTTGGATGCCAGGTGATAGCGATATCACAGTCATTGAAATATCCGTCCCGGACCAGATATGCCTTTCCGCCCGCATTCTCCTCCGCCGGACAGCCATAGTAGCGGATCGTTCCCTTCAGGTCTTTTTCTTCCATATAGGACTTTAGTGCATCGACAGCCGCCACAGATGCCGTTCCGAGAAGATGGTGGCCACAGCCATGTCCATCTGTTTTTCCTGCGATCGGACGACGCTCCGTGCAGTCTGCTTCCTGCTGAAGACTGGAAAGAGCGTCAAACTCACCAAGAAATGCGAGGACCGGCTTTCCACTTCCCCACTCGGCAATAAACGCTGTCTTCTCTCCGGCAAGGTCAGCCCGGATTGAAAATCCGCGAGACGCAAGGTATTCCTGTTGTACCCTCGAAGATTCATATTCCTGAAAACGAGGTTCCGCATATCCCCAGATCTCATCCGCCATAGATGTATATGTGTCCTTCTGTTTCTCCACCAGTTCAGAAATTCTATCTTGATTCTTTGTTTCCATGCTGTCCACTCCTTCCTGTGTAATCCTTGTTCCTGCCACACACATTTCCATCAACAGACACTATGTGCAACACTTCCATAAGCAGAAGCTTGTTATACCTATTTTTTTAGGCAGTCTTCTGAAAACCATCGCCCTTGATGTTTCTCATTCCGACTGCCTGATCTATCCTATTACCAGATCGATGGTTTTAAATCTGCCGGAAGCGGATTCGGATATGTCTCTCCGTCAAGCTCTTCCTTCCAGTCTGCCTTTGCCCTCTCAATTAATTCCGGATTCAGAAGAAGTTCCGCGCCGACATACGCCATAACCTTCGCTGCCGCCAACATCCCTTTGTGAGCAATCGAAGATTTTCCCTGTGCAACAGCCTGCCAGGAATGAAGCGCTGTACCTGCTGCATAACAGCTGGTATAGACCTGTGCTGTCGGAACGACCCAGCTGACATCTCCGACGTCCGTGGAGCCGCCACCACCGTAAGCACTGTTTTTATCGACAATAAGATCCCACATCGGCTGCTCTAAGAGCTCCTGTTTATGCTCTTTTCCTCCGATCGCTGCCGCCTGATCCTTCATTCCTTCTTTATCCAGCTCTGTGATCACACCCTGGAATTTCTTTGCATACGCAAGCTCTTCCTCCGTATAGCCGATCGGAACCACATGCTCCAGATTCTCCTGAACAAGATCCGCCAGTGTATCATTATTGATCAGGTTGGAATATGCTGCAACCTGCTTGATATCAACGGTCGTGCCTGTGATCAGAGCCGCGCCCTTTGCAATATCGCACATCCGCTCATAAAGCTTCTTGACCTGTGTTACCTTTGGAGCACGGATCGCATAGAGGATCTGCGCCTCAGCCGGGATCACGTTCGGAGCGATTCCGCCGGAGTTTGTGATCGCGCCGTGAACTCTCGCTGCATCGATCATATGCTCTCTCATATAGTTCACACCGATATCCATGATCTCAACGGCATCCAGCGCGGAACGTCCAAGCTCCGGCGCCCCGGCCGCATGGGATGAGATTCCGTGGAAGGTAAAGAATGCCCGGAAGTTTGCCAGATGGAATCCGCCCTTCATAACTTTATTCATTGTGTATGGATGCCAGGTAATCGCGATATCACAATCATCAAAATATCCATCCCGGACCAGATATGCCTTTCCACCCGCATTTTCCTCCGCCGGACAGCCATAGTAACGGATCGTTCCGCTCATGTGATTCTCTTCCATATAAGTTTTTAACGCATCAACAGCCGCTACCGACGCTGTTCCGAGAAGGTGATGACCACAGCCATGTCCGTTTGTCTTTCCCTCGATCGGGTGACGTTCTGTGCAGTCTGCCTCCTGCTGAAGGCTGGAAAGTGCGTCAAACTCACCTAAAAATGCGAGGATCGGCTTTCCACTTCCCCATTCGGCGATAAATGCGGTCTCTTCTCCTGCGAGATCTGCCTTGACGGAAAATCCTCTCGCTTTTAAGAACTCCTGCTGAAGCTTCGTGGACTCGTACTCCTGAAATCTCGGCTCCGCAAAACCCCAGATCGCGTCACTGATTTTTGTATATTCATCGCGTCTCTGATCGATCGTCGTACCGATCTCTTTTCTAAAATCTGTTCCCATATGTATATGCTCCTTTCTATGTTTCCCTTATCCATCAGAACCATACAGGCACGTTTCCGGCTCTCTTCACCTCTTTGTCCCACATGGGCTTCCATACGTGCACACACCCGTCCCTCATGTTATTCATGTCTTTTTCCGGTGACGTTCTCAGTTACGATCTTCCAGACCGTCACTGCGTTCACCATTGCCTCCGCGAACGAGTTCTCTTCGAATGCCTTCTTCTGACTCATCTGATTCATGAGGCTCGCCAGAGCTTTTTTCTTCGATGTGAGATCTTCCACGAAATATGCAGTTCCGTTTCCGCAGATACTCTCAAAGCTTGTCGTCGACTTGCAGGCTGCATCATAATCGATCTCCAGGCTATTTTTCCCGTAAATACAATATGAAACCTGAGGATTCTCTCTGATCTTATCGATCTTCGTCCCTTCCTTCGCTCCGTGAAAATACAGAATCAGCTTTCCTTCTTCCACTTCTGCACCATAATTCAATGGAATTAAATAAGGACATGACTCATCGTGGAACGCAACGGTGCACACAGTCTCCCGTTTCGCGATCGCCACAATATCAGCCATGTCCTTCAATTCTCTGTCACTTCGTCTCATCCAGACCTCCATTCCAGTCATAAAGATCCTACACTTTTGCCATTCTCCATTTCGATCCTTCAGGATTTTCATCGAAATTCCGCATTCAGTGCCATCCGCCAGACTTCCCGTAAGATGAGACTATCATATCATAATTTTTTTAATATCTCAAGTAATATACCGTTATCTTGTTCCTTCTGTCTGAAATTATCTCTCAATTCAGAATACTAAATTGCAGTTCCAGCACCACCGCAGACTGATCATGACCCATGATCACAATTCCAGAGCTTTCTCCTCTTATCCTAAAATACGGCCTGAATCAAAAACATATAAAGTACAGTTCCTGCCGCAATACTGAGCAGTGTATTCCTCTTCCATACGTGCAGCCCGACAACCACTGCGGAAGCTGCAATCTCCGGAATTCCATGAGATCCCGCAAAAAAGCTCACATTTTTCAGGCAGTACACCACCAGCATCCCCATGATCGCATACGGAAGAACTCCCGATAAATATGTAATGTATCCGGGGATCTCCTTCTTCCTGCCGAATATCACAAACGGAAGAAATCTTAAAACAATCGTTACTGCAACGCATACCGCGATCAGTGTGACCGCCCTCAAATCCATCCTCTCTATTCCTCCTAAATCAAGCAAAATCCACCGCTACCGCTGTATTGTACGGAATTTTCAATTCGAAAATTTCCTACCCGTGTGCAGCAACCTGGGCACTGTTTTCATACTATTTCCTGTCCTTCGGAAAATATCATGAATTATGCCGTCGTCTGGCTGCTCTCAGTTTTCTTACTCCCACGCATCAGCGTCAAAATCACCGTGATAGAGATCATCGACGGGATCAGAAAGGCTGATGCCCCAAAGATCAACAGACAGATCACGGATGCAGCAACACCTGCAACGGCGCTTCTGTGATCCTTCGTGCTCATCCACTGTTCCGTAAATACCACCAGAAACAGAGCTGTCATCGAGAAATCGATCCCTTCCGTATTGATATTCAATACACTCCCGAGCACCGATCCCATCACGCTTCCAATTACCCAGTAAATCTGGTTCAACAGCGAGACAAGGAAGAAATATTTCTTCTCCTCGACCCCCTCCGGTACATCTCCACTGCACACCAGCGAATACGTCTCATCCGTAAGCGCAAAGATCAAATACGGCTTATATGGTTTTGTGTCCTTATATCGTTCCAGCATGGAGATTCCATAAAATAAATGTCTTGCGTTGACCATCAGTGTCATAAGTGCCGCTGAGATCAGCGATGCGCCACCTGTTATCAGATCAATTGCCACATACTGCATTGACCCCGCATAAATGAACACACTCATCGCGAGCGCCCAGGTGATGCCGTAGCCCTTCGCTCCCAGCAGCATTCCAAATCCGATTCCCAGAACGATATATCCCGCCATTACCGGAATTGATCGTTTCAACGCATATCGAAATGTCATATCTGTTCTCCTATCCATATTATTTCGAGATCTCTCCTGTTCATCTCCATCACGCTCCCATAATTCGGGTTTTTCGTTAAACAAAAAAAGAGCTTGCAAAACAAGCTCTTTTCATGCCGGTGACCGGACTTGAACCGGTACGGGGTTGCCCCCGAGGGATTTTAAGTCCCTTGCGTCTGCCTATTCCGCCACACCGGCAGACATATAAATATGTCGATGATGGTTTCCCATCAAATGGGACCTATAGGGCTCGAACCTATGACCCTCTGCTTGTAAGGCAGATGCTCTCCCAGCTGAGCTAAGATCCCAGATATGAAATTAATAATCCTTATTTCTAAGGAAACGACCCGGATGGGATTCGAACCCACGACCTCCGCCGTGACAGGGCGGCGCTCTAACCAGCTGAGCCACCGGGCCAAATATTTTATCAGTTGTATGAACCTTTTACCAGGTAGAGTGGACCTTCAGGGACTTGAACCCGGGACCGACCGGTTATGAGCCGGTTGCTCTAACCAACTGAGCTAAAGGTCCATAAGTTTAGGACTAAAAGCCGATGATCGGACTCGAACCGATAACCTGCTGATTACAAATCAGCTGCTCTGCCAATTGAGCCACATCGGCACATCAATGACCCCAAGGGGATTCGGACCCCTGTTACCGCCGTGAAAGGGCGATGTCTTAACCGCTTGACCATGGGGCCGCGTTCATTATTTGTACCAGAAGCTCATATCCATGAAACTGGCAAAATAAAAACTCCCCGAGTAGGACTCGAACCTACGACAGCGCGGTTAACAGCCGCGTGCTCTACCGACTGAGCTATCGAGGAATATTTCCTTTGTTCTTAGCTGTTCCTTAAGAACAGTGCTATTATATAATATGTTTTCGCATCTGTCAACCAGTTTTTTATATTTTTTGAAAAATTTCTACACTTTATTTTCCGGTATGTTTTATCCTTATTTTATCAGTATTCTCACCCGTTCATGCCTTGCTTTGAATTTCCAGCAACTATTCAGTACCTTCATAGTTACAAGCAAAAATCCATTTCAGATCGGCTGCACCGATGGGATTTTTGTCTTCCAGATTATGTTTTCTTACGGTCTGCGCAGCAAGTGCGCAGATCTACGGAACAGTTACAATTCCCATTCTAAAAAACCGCTGTACTTTTCTCTCATAAATTGGTAGGATAAACTCATCAATCCTCTGGACTCATCAAAAAACACACCCTATAGGTCAATTTACATATCGGGAGGCAAACATTCATGGATAAACGTTTAAAACAACAGTTAGATTTTGTACTTGAGATTGATAAAGAAAAGAATATCCTGCGCCAGACACATCTCTCCGGCCATGGCCGCCGGGAAAATGACGCAGAACATGCCTGGCATATGGCCATCATGTCCTACCTTCTCCGTGAGTATTCCAATGAATCCGTAGATATCGCAAAGGTCATGCTGATGTGCCTGATCCACGATATCGTGGAGATTGATGCAGGTGACACCTTCGCCTACGACGAGGAAGGTCGCAAGACCCAAAAGGCCCGCGAAGACGCTGCTAAAGAGCGTATCTTCTCCATCCTACCGGAGGATCAGAAAAATGAGCTCATCGCTCTCTTCGACGAGTTTGAGGACTGCGAAACATCTGAATCCAAATATGCCCATGCCATGGACAATCTTCAACCGCTTCTCTTAAATCACAGCAATAACGGTGATGACTGGAAGCAGCACCAGATCACCTCCAAGCAGGTCTACGGCCGCCAGAGCAAGACGAAGCTCGGCTCCGAGCGTCTCTACGAAATTACGGATCATCTGATCCAGGATGCGATCAAGAAAGGTTTTGTGAAAGAATAATAAAAAGAGTCCTCATAATAACACTTCAAATCAATTTAAAGCTACTACTATGAGGACTCTTGCGTCAATCTGCGCTTTACAAAAAAGACCAGACATCTCTGCCTGGTCTACTCACACATACCTTCAAAACCACATATTGAAATCATCTTTACCGTTTCATCAACCAACCAGACCTTCCTGGATAAGCCCTCGACCGATTAGTAACAGTCAGCTCCGTACATTA
>NZ_WQPW01000066.1:0-5056 GCF_018785465.1 Clostridium sp. MCC328 | reverse complement strand
ATGAAGCAAGGACGGCAGCATAAATTGATAAGCACTATTTTTTTAGCCACAAGTGTTACAAAAAAGCTTGACCACAACATATGTCAAGTATAGGACAAAAAAATTTAGCAAATTACTATCTCTAAATAATCTGCTTACTGATTACGCACTGTTCGTCTATTTTTCGTGGAACTATGCTTGAAAAATTTTCTGTTTCATATCTCCCATACTGATTTCTCAGCATTTCCAGAAATATTCTACATTCTTTTTCATCAACAAAATCATATTTATCGTTTTCTGTAAACGGAATTATAAATACAAAAATAGTATCCAAAATTCTTAATTCACCATAACAATATGGTATCCTATAATCACATAGCTTTTTTCTCGTAAAAATGTATAATTCCGGTTCTAATATTAATCTTTTACACTTAAGTAACACAACATCTGGCAACTGAATATTATCGTTTCCATATCGAAGCCAATCTATTGTTTTAACAAAGGGAAACAACGATTCATTCCCAATAAGACCTATTACACATTTTACAAAAGTTTTATAAACATGTTGAGGAACATAATCTTTGACGTAAGTAATTTCGATATTACCACTACTGTCAGGCTTTTGGTTCGAAATAACAACTGGTCCTTTCACTTTATTTTCTTTTACAAATGCTTTTATACTCTCAAAGCATCCCCAGTCTGACTCATATTCTTCTTTTTCATAATCAAAAAATCTTGCATATCTACCATCTGTAAGTTGAAAAATTGGATAACCATTTTTTCCTTTAAGTCCATATTGTAGTCTTTTCCATACAAGAAAATTGCACAAATCTTCCTCAGCGTTTCTTGCAAAATAATCATTACATGCATCGCACTCTTCTCTCTGTATAAATTTAGTATTTCCAAGTGCCTCTGGTATTGCATGTGCGATTTCCTGATATCTTGTTTTACCATCCTTTACACTACCACCACAATAAATACATTTTCTTTTTCGTTTATCTTTTTCACCTTTTATCACTTTTTGTTCGGGTACTATCATTTGTATTTCATATGGATATATATCTAAATATTTTTGTATATTTCCCTTTACTTCCATATACTCCTTCATTTCTAATGCAATTGTCTCATCTGTCTCTCCTTTATTATAATATGGTAATGATTCTTTTAAGGTATCGTACAATTCCTTAAACTGTTCATTATATGGATAAATATAAATATAGTTTTGGATTGGCACATCCCTAAAAAATTTTATCAAACGATTTACTTCTTTTACCTTTGAATATTTACGTCCCAAAAAATCAACAACTCTATTTTTCCCTTCGCAAGTCATTTTTATAGGCTGTTCATTAGAAACATTATCTAATGTTAAGTTAAAAAGAATTCCATTCAAAAATGGATTTACTTCGGCTACAGGTGACATTTCCATTATCAATAATCTTTGTTCATCTATGAAAACAATCTTTGCCACTACATCCATACTATACTAATCCTCCAATATCTTACATACATCTAAAAAAATCAAAATTAACAAACCTTTTCAAATATCTCCGGCAAAGAAGACATCATAATTTGCGTATTATTTGTAAACTCATACAACAAAAAGACCTTTATAATCCGCTTTCCCTTCTGCTGATAAACCTTTTCCGATGCTTTTAATTGTTCATATGCTTCCCTAATGTTCCTTGAATAGAACTTTTCTATCAGATCCACCTCCGGGACCTGTTGTTTTGCGCCTATCCCCATAGTGCCAGACTTTAATTCAAAAAGAAATATCACCTCTTCAAATTCTATGTAAAAATCCGCACTCTTTTCTTTTCCTTCAGGGATTTTATCCCACATATCCCGATGCAAATACAATTGTGCCAATTCCTGAAAATACTCCTCAAACATATTGCCAAATGCATTTAAAAATTTCTGCCCCTTGTGTTTATCTAAATAGTAATCTCTCTCTAGCCAATATAATCCATCTGCAAAAGACATTTGCAAAAGGTGCATACTTACTAACAGGGTCTGTTTATGCTTTTGAGTTTTCACAAATGGTTTCGAGTAAAATATTTGCTTTTTTATCTCGCAATTTCGAACCTGATCATAGTCAACGGAATAATAGTCTATAATTCTTTCGATTTTTTCTCTTGTTACACTTTGAGAAACCTTTCCTTGATACATATTTTCCGGTGCCGTCAACGGATCAGAATGCTGACCGCACAACCATAATATAATCAGTTCAGTCATTAACAATTCATCGAGTCCGAATCCAAATTGTTCCCTAACGATTGCATTGATGTCAATTATCTCTTTTCTGCAAATTTTATCAGATGCAACCAGAATATGATAATTTCTATTGAAATTTTGTAAAGTCCAAGCCAGATTCTGAAACTCGAACTGTTCATATGTCATTCCCATAAGATAAGTAAAAACTCCAGCCAACGATACTTCATTCAAATAATGTATCTTAGATTTATCGTTTTCAAATCCTCTATACAAATTTGTCACATAGCCCGCCATATCTTCTGTCATATGTCCTTTCCGGTAATCATTGCTTTCACAAATAGATGTATATATCATGTCAGGAATATCCCACGCCGAAAGCATTACTTCTACATTTCGTTGAATAAATCCATATTGGTGTATTTTCAAAGGGAAGTTAATCGTTGCCTTTAATTCATTTTTATCAGTGTTTTTTAGCTGCTTCTGATATTTTTTTATAGACATTTCTCCCCAAAATTTAATAAATTCTCAGTTGAAGTATTTTTTACAAAAGAAACAAAATCTTTCACTTTCCGCTCTCCTAAACACTACGCACTTTACCCGTTTTCCAGTCCAGACTAAGGTATTTCTGTGCTTCCTCTGTTTTTTCTATATTCTTAAAATCTCCAAGAACTTTTCTGCTGTACACCCCCTTATATGCTCCGTCTCTTCCCATTAATACTTGTAATCTTGTTGAATCAGCACAATCTGCAAGTGTTGTAATACAACAATTTGCTGGCATACAATTACTTCGAATATGCCCTGTAATACTACCATGATGTGATATACAGTAATATGTTGATTTACACAAATTGGGCATACAAGTTGATACATTCTCCCAACCTTCCGTCTCAATATCTCCTGTAAATAGCATACTATTTTCCCCAAAACATATCTGATATAAAACAGATGTATTATTGATATTGTTCTTTGGTGCCTTGTTTTTTTTGTTGAAACTGACATCTGGATACAGAATATGAATATTGTTTGTAGAATTACCAATAATCGGATCTATAAATTTAACTCCTAAAGCACTTAATTGTAATAAAATACGATTATATGTAGGCTGTTTCCAAGGATATTGTGTATTCATCCATACTTCTGTATTGGCATCAATCCATCCTCTTTTAATTAAATGTTCAATTCCGTTAATATGATCATAGTGCAGGTGTGTAATCATCAATTTTGATATTCTGTCTATTCCAAACTTATTGAAAATAGACTGTAAACAATCTTCCAAATTAGAACTGTAATTATGCTTATTGGTAAAATCAAATGCCGAGCAGTCTACCATCCACATATTGTATGAACCATTTTCGCAAAAAACGATAATGCTACAGTTTCCATGTCCAACATTTATATGATATGAGCATACGTCTGATATATCTTCATTTACTTCCTTGGGCTGATTTCCGTAATTTTGAAATCCAATCGTTCTGATTAGCTGCTTATTAAGTTCGGTATGTACAATGGATGTGGGATTATCCTCTGCTGTTTGAAATTCTCTACCATCGTAATACACAAACTCTCCTTCCGGAATCATAATTTGATTTTCCAGCCGCATTTCTCTCAGATTTATATCATAAGCATCAATATCATATATGTCATCCATGCTATCTTGCATCAGTATCATCTGGTCACGATATAACTCCTCTATATCATTCTCTCTCCATCCACTTAGATAATACCCATGAACAAAGTATAATCCTTCTTTTAATTCAAATTCTCGCTTCATACTAAAACTATTATCCATATTGGAATCCCCCTCGTATTTTTATTCTTACTTTTCCCTCCATGAAAAAACATCATCGCTCATTAATTTGTCCATCCATACAATCTTTACAGATAAAATCGTCATCTATAGGAAAAAATAATTCTCCACATCTCTCACGGTACTTCAGTTCATTCAACTGATATTTCGTTCCACAACAAAAACAAAAATATGATGAATCTGTTTTTACCATACTATCAGTATCACAGTCAGGGCAGGTAAATAAGGGAAATTCACCCCCATGATGCCCTACCTCATATTCAGATATATGCAATACTTTCTCAATATATTTTTTTGCAACATTAGCCGGCTTCTCAGAATAACCACAATAATAGCACTCGCATTGTGTATTACCATCACCATACCTTAATAACATTTCTCCGCATTCCGGACATTCCATTAAATATTCTTGCAATGTAATATTTAACGCTCTTGAAATGGCTAGTTTTACAGCATCATCATGATGATTCTTCAATTTTTTTGTTTCAATTTGAAGCCTTTTGTAATATTCCTTTTCTCTCTCTGTCAACCCATCACTAAGCATATTAGATGGTATTTCAAACTCGTTTTAGTTTTTCCCTAGAAAATCAACAATCACTTCAACTGCATTATTAATTGCACTTTCCACAGCTCTAGGGTTATTATCGATTGCTCCATGTTCAAATCTGTTTCTCGTTTCTCTAAGTCGCTTTAACTGTACTTTCTGTTTTTCAGCAAAAACATATCCACACAAATTTTCTAATCGTTCGATGGCTGTATTACTATCAACCGTTTTTAATGAACCATCCGTATATTTATTCCTTGAAGCATGATTCATATCATCAAAAATATAAGTCCAATGCTCTATATCCAACCGGCTTTTAAATACAAGCTCTATACCGGCGGATAAATGAAGCAATGAATATTTTAACTATTATCTATCCCTCACTATCTCTTCCACGTTTTCCTGTTCTGCATTTTGAAGGTGTTCAAGACCTGTAACCTGAATTATTCACGGAGCAGTATCTGAACTGGTAACTGTACCATGAATCCCAAAATTGACCCATGTAGCCTAAACAT
>NZ_WQPW01000004.1:0-22139 GCF_018785465.1 Clostridium sp. MCC328 | reverse complement strand
TACTACCAATCTCTGGGCCTGGCTGCATAGGAAATGATATCTTTGAGATAAATGTGTCAACCAATATTGACAATATCAATATGATCTCTTCGATCAGCTTCCTGTCAATCTCATCGGATCTATATTTTCTTATACTTCTTCTGTTCTCAATTTCTCGTATCATAGTCTTCTCCGTAAATTTTGATTTCAATGTTTTTTCCAGTCAATACATTTCTGACCACCGGACATCGTGTACCACTTACTTTCTTTCCAATCCACCTCACTCTGCATCTGCGGTCACCCCGGTTTCCTTTTTGTTCGACGTAAACAAATAAAACATAGCACAAAATACAAATGCAAATACAACGCCGAAAACATTCTGAATCACTCTCTGCAATATTCTCCCATGTATTATATCATGTATTATACATTATATCATTGCAGATAATATATGGTGTACGAATTTTCACGCGCTCTTTATAAAAGCGCTTCTGGATTTTTTTCTATGATCACTGCCCGTTCCGTATTCTCGCTGCGTTCATTCCACGAATCATTTTGTGTTTCTTTTCAGGTCGTCACCCGGTTTTCGGCATCAAAAAAACGCCATACTCATCACCATTCCGGCAATGAGCAGACGTTTTATATTTTGTCCGTATTCTTTTGCAAAAGAGAAACAAATGAAATGTAAAAAGGACAGTAATTGGTAACAAAATGGGAGTAATACGGAAACATGCTGCACATTCCCCTATCCTCTCAGATTTAAAAACCATCTATCAGGCTGCTGATGAGCAGAAGGCTCAGGCTGCTTTAGACCGTGTGACAGAAAAATGGAGTCCGAAATATCCGAATTCCATGAAACGCTGGAAGGACAACAGGGATGCTGTTTCTCCAATTTTTAAGTTTTCAACCACTGTCCGGAAGGTCATTTATACAACAAATGCGATAGAATCACTGAACTCCACATACCGGAAACTGAATCGTCAGAGAAGCGTATTTCCAAGTGATACAGCGCTGTTAAAAGCCTTATATCTGGCCACTTTCGAGGCTACTAAGAAATGGACAACTACCATCCGGGACTGGGGCCAGGTCTATGGGGAGTTGAGTATCATGTACGAAGGACGACTTCCAGAATAAGTAAAAACATAATCTAAGACAGGCGGCCAGCCGCCTGCTCTTGACATGCCTAGCAGTAACTGTTATATATAAAACAAGGGTGAAAAGCCTGATTTGTAAGCTTCTCACCCTTCATTTAATTAATAGATTCCATATACTGCTCTTCATCAGTAAAGTGTTTTACTGTATAATCACGAAGATTTTCCAATATTATGTCAATTCTATCATATTTATTCCAATATTATATTCTGGTTTCATTTCATACATCCATTAGTCCTGCTTTCATTTTTATTCAGCCTTTGAAAACTGGTCTTTGCCTACAGAACATAACGGACATTCAAAATCTTCCGGAATATCCTCCCACTTTGTACCAGGTGCAATACCACCTTCTGGATATCCCTTCTCCTCATCGTATTCCCATCCGCAAACATCACATACATATTTCATTGTTGTTCCTCCTTGTAAATACATTAATACACAGCCTATATTACGGTTATATTTGTGTTGTTCTTAAATCTTAATATGTATAAATGCTTTTAGCATTTCCATAATCCATGCAGGTTACAATATGCATATACTTCTTCTACCTGTTCACCATCGCAAAGACAAAAATCTGCTATCGGCTCCTGCCCTGGATTTAACTGTTTTCTGTATATTCCCTGATTGGTATTTAATGTAATCCACTCAATGAAATGTTCTTCAAGCATTGGATGTTTTGTCTCTCCGACCACGACATGAACATAATTGCCTTCCACTGTATATACAGGCACGTGCTTCTCAACAGCCGCATCTGTCACTCCGGCTTTTAATTCCTGCATAGGTTCTCCGCAACAAATTACAGGAACACCTTTATCCTTTACCTTTTCAACAATGTTTCCACAATGCTTACATATATAATACTTTACTTCCATGCTTTTATCTCCTTCCATGTGTATAATTTATAGTTCAATTGTCTCTATAATCTTTTTCAAAGAATCTGCAGATTTCTTAAGCTTTAATGCTTCCTCACAACTTAATAGGTATATTAGACTCAATACCATCAACACCTACAATAACTGGCATACTTAACGATACTCCGTCAATATCATATACGCCATGAATCATGTGCGATACCGGAAGTATTGATTTTTCATTTCTCATAATCACTTCACAGATTCTTTTTACAGACATTGCCATTCCATAATATGTAACTTCATTTGCCGTAACGTGTATTCTCATTTCGTATACGGCATTTCTTACAAGATCTTTTTAAATGGTATTTCTCCTACTTGTCATTCGTGCTCCTTATTAGTATTAGTTCTTAATAAGGATTATATACCACTATTATCCTGTTGTCAACAAAAATAGTAATAATTATCATTATTATAAAAGATGCCAAACTGAGCATCTTTTATCTGAATAACTATTGTATTTTGCGTTCAAAAACATATTCTGAATCTGATGATAAATCAGACCTAAAGGAATATCCAAATCTGTCAAATTTCTGAATTTCCACCAGATTTTCAATGTTATTTTCTGCCATGAATCTGACCATTTCACCACGAGCCATCTTGGCATAGGTACCTTTTGTTACCAATTTATCTCCGGATAACTCACAAAATACAATCGTAATATATCTGTCCTGTGGTGTCAGATACTTTTCTATACATTTTGAGTATTCTTTTGATGCAAGATTAATGATAATCCTGCTGTCATCAATTACTGAATGATATAACCGGTCCCCCCAGTAATCATATAGATTTGTTGTTTCTTCAATCTCAGCTTTTGCCTGCATTTCAAGGCGATAAGGAGTCACACCATCCAGTGGTTTTAAAATGCCATAAAACGCAGACAGGATTCTTAAATGATTTTGCAGATACTCAAACTGCTGGATTTCAAACACAGCTGGTGCCATATATTGAAATGCAATTCCTTCATATGCTAAAACAGCCGGAGTAAGTCTGTTATAAAGATCCATAGTTTCCAATCTGTTAAAGTTCTGCTCTGCAATCTTGTCATTACATTTCCAGATAGCTTTCAGTTCCTCTTTTGATTTGCTTTTCATCCAGCCCAATATCTCTGCTGTCTTATCAATAAAGGCAGGCAGTTCAACCGGTGCTATGTTATCAGTATCTGCAATCATCTTTTTTGCAGGTGACAATATAATCTTCATCAATTTAATTCCTTAAGCATGTTTTCAGGATCATCTGCCGCCTTTACTTTATCATTGGCTTTGATAATGATCCCTTGCTCATCAATAAGATACGTAGTTCTTACTACACCCATAGAAACCTTTCCGTAATTTTTCTTTTCTTTCCAGACATCATATACTTCGATCACCTTACGCTCTGGATCTGCCAAAAGTGTAAATGCCAATCCATATTTTTCTTCAAATTTCTTGTGAGAGGCTACAGAATCCTTGCTCACTCCAAGAACAACTGCTCCTTTCTCGGTGAATTGAGGATAACGCTCGGAAAAACCACATGCCTGCTTTGTACAGCCTGCCGTGTTATCCTTTGGGTAAAAATATAAAATTACCTTTTTTCCTGCATAATCACTTAATTTATGCATTTCCCCATTCTGATCCGGCAATTCAAAATCCGGTGCTTTGGTTCCTATTTC
Organism: Clostridium sp. MCC328; assembly: GCF_018785465.1. Lineage (NCBI taxonomy): Bacteria > Bacillati > Bacillota > Clostridia > Eubacteriales > Clostridiaceae > Clostridium > Clostridium sp. MCC328. Next base: position 18,446 of record NZ_WQPW01000004.1, on the reverse strand, counting down.
TAACATTTACTATTCCTCCGCTTCTGTATTTTCCACCTGTTTTCTTGTTCTCTTATTACCTGAAATCATTTTATGTCCAGTGTATATGGACATAATCATACATATAAGAGTGCTGCACGCAAAATACCTATGACTTGATTTAGATCCTTTATATCCAGTATAAAAAGTTCCAATCATAGTAATTAACGCTCCGAATGACCAATACTTATGTGCTTTCATTCTATACCTCCAAATTGATTAAGCTGTTTCCAAAATAAATATCTCTGGATCATTAACAATATTATACCTTCCGTTCATCACTTTCTACAAGCAAGAAAAGCTAAATACTCAATCCATATAGAGATCGATATCGCATTCACAGGTTTTAATTGCCATATTGAAAATGTAATCTGCCATCTTATCAAATAATACAAAAGGATGTATCACGATAATTCTTCCATTACCTTGACGCATCCTTTCGTATGATTATTTTTTTCTATTCTTCTTAATGACAGCTATGGCTTCCACATCCATGCTCACCACATGTATGTCCCTCTCCGTGGCTGTGCTCATGGTGAGAACACTTCACATCTGGATTATAATCAAGTGTATCATTGATAAAAGCTTCTACTGCTTTATCTGCATCTCCTGAAACTCCGCCAAAAAGCTTAATGCCTGCTGCCGCTAACGCGGTCTGGGCACCTCCTCCGATTCCGCCGCAGATCAAAACATCGGCATTTAATGCATTAAGAACTCCTGCCAATGCACCATGTCCGCTTCCATTCGTATCTACTACTTCTGAATGTACCACTTTTCCTTCCTCTACATCGTAGATCTTAAATGTCTCTGTGTGTCCAAAGTGCTGGAAAATCTGTCCATCTTCATATGTTACTGCTATTCTCATGATACCTTCTCCTTTTTTCACTGCATATTTTTGATAAATCTCCTGCTTGTAACAGCCTCCAAGGCTACAGTTGCTGCTCTGACCATCACAGATCCTAAAATCCCCGCCCTCGATTCTGAGCGGATGTCCATCTATGAGTGCATCTGCTATTTTCTTCCTGGCAATCTCGTAAATCCGTTGAACCGTTGTTCTTGCGACTTGCATAGATGCTGCACACTGCTCCTGACTATAACCTTTCTTGTCCAAAAGACGAATTGTCTCGTACTCATCTACCGTCAGAACAATGGGTACTTTTTTCTCAGTATCATCTGCCGGAAAGAATTCTAAAACATTCGGGAAATGGCAGACTTTCCTGCATTTTACTGGTCTCGGCATAAACTGCTCCTTTCTCGCTTTTCTTATATATTAGCCCCATAAAAGGCATATGTCAATAACACTTTTGACATATGCCTTTTACAAATCAGCTAATCGTATTACTTATTTTCATTATTTTAAATTTTACAGTTACCGCTAAGAAAGCTGTGTAAAAGGATCTGCCCTTGTTTCATTATAGGTTCTTTGCCAGCGTTTTCAGGAGTGCGCTCATTTCTGGATTTTGCAGGAGTCTCATCAAAAGTGCCGCATCGCCGTCCTGTGCGGCCTCTGGCACCAGTTGTGCCGGTTCCGGGGTTGCTGTCCTTCCGGACTAGAAAGCGGCTTCCAGGCGTTCTACGTGCAGTCTGCGGTCATCGTCGATGATATGGGAATACACATCCGCAACCATTTTGACCTGTGCTTGACCGGAGTCTCCCTGAACAGACTTCATATCACCGCCGTTGAGCTTCAGCTTGTATGTGATACTGATTTGAACATGATCACCAACAGCGATCGCGCCACCGCCAAGATATGCAAGGCTGGTACTTGTTAATGCAGCACCACTCAGACCAACAAAATTTGAACCGTTCAAAGCGACAATCAATGTCACAAAGTATGGTAATTATTCTTTACTCTGTGGCATTTGATTTTTGGTTCTCAATCTCCAAATTGAAATTCAATCGGTTCCGTCAATAACTGCGGCTTTATATTTTTTTCATCTAAGGATGTCATAAAATCCAGATATTCGATATGGTTTCCCTCATAGTCAGGAAGGAAAACCTGCGCTACATCCAACGACTCCACCAAAGTATCTGCTCCGCCTACATGATCTTGGTCATAATGGGTAATAATCAGAACATCCACCTTGAAAACTCCTTGATTGGTTAAGAAGGAAACAACTTCCTCTCCATCATCTTCTTCACCGGCATCAATTACCATCGTTTTTTCTTGAGTCTGGGCAATGATAGCGTCTACTTTTCCAACTTTCAGAAATGTGATTTTTAATGCATCCTTTTGTTCACTCTCCATATGAATATTTCCGGAAACGAAAAGCAGGGCTAAAATAGAGATGGCTAAGAGAAGGGCAATTGCAATCATTGATTTTTTACCGGACATTTCACGTCCTTCTTTTTCTCTGTTCTATAAAATCAATACACAAGATCTACATTTTATCGCACAGATTTGCAAAAAAATTGGCACACCTAACTCATCACTAAAGTAATGAGAATGCGGTGTGCCACTTTCAAAAATAGGATTCCATTTGGCCAAAATAGCTGTATGCCACAGCCTTGCCATCCTGTCATTGCCATCTGTAAAGGGATGAATAAATACGAATTCATAATGAAATACGCTGCTCAAAATCAGCGGCTGCATCTGGTCTTTTACTTCCTTCATCCATTAAAATTCCAGACTATTCGCATTCAGCAGGAAATACTTCATTCCCATGATGACAAAACCTTCATCATTTCGCCAAGGCTTCTTACTGCCATTTACAATGACAATCTTCTTAAAAGAGTCTGGAATATTGCGCAGAGAATTAAACTCCTGAGTCTGCTTTTCTTCCGAAGTCATGTCATAAGCAACCTGAATGTAATACCTCTGGTTGCCTTGATTCACCACAAAGTCAACCTCCAGCTGCTTACGAACACGCTTGCCCTCTTTATCCTTATCGAAGATATCCACGACACCCACATCAACATTGTAGCCACGGATCAGCAACTCGTTATAAACAATGTTCTCCATGATATGAGTAGGTTCCTGCTGCCTGAAATTCAGACGGGCATTTCTCAGTCCCAGATCAGTAAAATAGTATTTCATATTTGCACCAATATACTTTCTTCCTTTAATATCGTACCGACTGGCTTTGGAAATCAAAAAGGCATCTGCCAAATAGTCGATATGATTGGAGATGGTTTTGTTGGTATAACTCATCTGGCGCTCACTGGCGAAGGTATTGGCAATCTTGGAAGGGTTAGTTGGTACGCCGATTGCAGATGCAAGCACATCAACCAGAATGCCAATCTCATCTACGCTCTGAATCTTATTTCTTTCAATAACATCCCTCAGATAGACATTTGCAAAGATGTTCTTCAGATAGTCCGCTTTCTGTCGTTCGCTCTGGAAACTTACAATCTGCGGCAATCCTCCGTAGATCATGTAGTCATCCCAGGCATCATCATAATCGCCGTCATAGACAGAATAAAACTCTGCAAAAGAAAGGGGATAGATTCTGATCTCATCACCTCTGCCACGGAACTCGGTCACAATGTCGCTGGACAGGAACTTGGAATTACTTCCGGTGACATACACATCAATATTGCTCATGCGGAGCAGGCTGTTCAGCACTTCTTCGAATCGTGGCATGAACTGCACTTCATCCAGAAGAAGATAATATTTGCCATCGTCCTTCATGGCATCTTTGATGTACTTGAAACACACCTTAGGATCTCTTAGTTCCTCATTTTCAATACCATCCAATGCAATCTCAATAATATGGTCAACATCAATGCCGTTCTCCAGTAGGTATCTCTTAAAGATGGTAAACAGCAAAAAGGACTTGCCACATCTACGAATGCCGGTAATCACCTTTATCATTCCGTTATCTTTTCGCAGGGTCAACTGCTGTAGGTAAGCGTCTCGTTTAATTTCCATTGCTACACTCCCCGTTCCCGTGCATATGCACGCTTTTTAGTAATGATATTCTACCACGGAATAAGTTAGATTTCAATGTTCATTCCCATTTTGTGTGCATCTGCACGTTTTCATGTAATATCGTCGAATAAATTTAATAATATCTTTGATTATAGTGTCCAAAATAGAAGAACTCAATCGTTATTATAGCAGCCACACACCGCAGTGCATGACTGCTATGTAAAAAGTTCGGAAAGAATTTTTGCAACCTGACACAATTTTCTGTTTTATAATCTCCGTCATCGTAAAAATATCTACCTCATCTGTATATGAAATGAGGTAGATAAATAATTTATGACTTAGATTTTTACATATCCTGTAGCCGGACCTGAACCGACCTTCGCAATGTACTCACTCTTAACTAAATCTGCCAGAGTGCGTTCCACCGTGGTTTTGCTTATATCAGGGTGAGCATCCATAATTTCTTTCTTTGTGATTTTACCAACTTTCTGATCAATCATCGCTTTAATTCTTTCGGGCTTAGAAAGAGTGCGGTTCTTTAAATGTTCTACACGGCTTTCAAATTCATTATATGCTTTCAACATGATACCCAGATAATACTTAACAAAAGGCTCATAGCTGTTCTCATTTTCATGCCATCCTGTCGAACTTGCCTGCAATGCTTCATAGTAAGTTTCCTTTGTTTTTTCAATCAACATTTCCATGCTGACATATTTTCCTACAATATATCCTGCCTTATAGTACAAAAGAAGCGACAGTAAACGGCTCATGCGTCCATTTCCGTCATTGAAAGGGTGGATACAGAGGAAATCCAGAATAAACATAGGTATCAAAAGTAATCTATCAATTTTATCAGTATTCCATGCTTCTAAAAACTGTCTGCACAATTCATCCATAGCTTCCACAGTCTGAAAGGCAGGAACCGGAATAAATCTTGCTTTCTGGTGACCTTCTGCATCTGTTTCTGCAATTACATTATCAGCATTTTTATATTCTCCACCGGAACCGGCGTAGGAATACAAATCACGATGAAGCTGCAAAATAATATTAGGTCTGGGCACAATATACTCATAGCTTTCGTGGATTGTAGAAAGCACCTCTCGGTAACCTGAGATTTCCTGCTCAGATCGGTTTCTTGGTTCTGCCTTTTGGCTGACCAATTCTTCCAATCTCTTATCTGTTGTATAAATACCCTCAATACGGTTAGAAGCACCTGTACTTTGAATCAAAGCGACTTCAAGAAGGGTTTTCAATTCATCAATATTAGCTTCCAAAAATAGCTCTTGCTTACCTTTGTGCTCATGAATTTTTCCGGTCATCTGCACAATTTCAGGAGTAAGCAACTTTTCTGGCTCTTTTATATAATCAAAAGCTCTCATGTTATCTACCTCATTTCAGAATTATCTGCCTCATTTTACTCTAAAATGACGGAGATTTCAATGGGATGAGGCAGATAAATTTTCCAGTCACTATGACTGAAATAATAGTATGCACACCTACCACACAGAATATTCAAGAGATCGCTTTCAAAAACACAAAATATTTTATTTTTTGAAAGCAGATGCTATGTAAAGGCAACCCGAAGGCTGCCCTAGGCATCAAGCCTATCCTGTTTACACAGGTTCATTATCATCTTCACCGACGGAGCTATCTGCATCATCGTCCTCAAACTCCGGATTGTATCCATAATCCTCGTCATCGTCCACATAATCAGCATCCGGGTCAGGCTTTGACGCTTCCTGTTCCTTCTTCTTTTCCTGGACTTTCTTAAATACGAAGAATCCACCACCACAGGCAAGCACAATCAGAGTAAGAATCGCTGGGAGCATATTCGTGGATTTTGGCTTTTCCTCCGGCGCCGGTTCTGTAATTTCAGGAACTGTTTCAACCACTTCCGGCTTTGTTTCCTCAATCGGCTTGGTGAACTCTGCAACTTCTTCCTCGTCCATCAGCTTGAGCAGGTCAGCTTCATCCACCTGATTCAGAAAATGCACGGTTTCCCTTAATCACTATATCAGAAAAGAATATAGGCTCTGCTTCCTTATAATTGTCTTTCAAAAATTCATATAACATAAACCTCATTCCTTTCCCCTAAATATTTATAACCTATATGGTTATTTTTGTTAATTATATTCTATATCCTGTTTTCACGATCTGGCAATGTAATTTTAGCACTATGGTTAGTATATCCAAAGCAGAATAAAACATAAAAAAGATCTGTCACCCTTAGGATTCTTCCCAAAGCCAACAGATCTTACATTTTCCCTTACATCTTTATACTCTTTGCCAGACTCGTCAGCAAAGCTGCCATCTCCGGATTAACCTTTTTTCTTTCTAACCCACGTTATTTTGCAGCCACGGTTACCACTGTTTCCTTTTTTTTCGACATAAGCCAATAAAACATAGAACAAAATATTAATGCAAATACAACGCCAAAAACATTCTGAATCACTCTAAGACCAACTGCTCCTTTTAGTCCATAACTCTCTGTAGCAATGGCTAAAGCACCAAATGTGTTAAATACTGCCTGCCAGCCATATTTTGCAGAAAGTCCTACACCAATTCCGCCAATGATTCCTATGTATGTATAGATGGATGACGGAAGCAGAAAATATAGTACTGTAAAGCATATTACACCTGCAATATTTCCGACAATCCTTTTGCGGACTCTGTATTGCATGTCCTCCATAAATGGTAAGATTGCTGACATTGCCGCAATCCCAGCCCACATTGCCCGTGGCATATTGCAGAGTTCCGCAATGCAGAGTACTGCCGGTACGCATATGATCTGACATAACTGCCACTTTGTTCTGGAAGAAGATATATCAAATTCCTGTACCAAATCATTCAAATTTCTTTTATACGTTCTGTTTTTATGATTTCGATAAAATACGAAGCAGGTAAGTGCTGCACCTAATGCCATTCCGGTTAATCGCATCTGATAACTTTTTCCTGTTACATCATATCCATACAATAACAGATAACCAAGAACCAATGTGGATTGGTTAAACATGAATGGGTTATGACATCCGAACAGAATCAGCACTGCCATTGCAGCAATGTTTAACAGCATTCCAAGTACCGGTGAAAGCTGGTTTGCTAAATGCGGACATACAGTCATAATTACAAAGAACAAAGCCAAAAGCATCGTAGATTGTCCGGTGTGGATCCCCAGATCCGCATTCCGAAATACCATAAGGCATAATAAAACTACTACACCCACAATACTATTCTCATTTCCAAATAAGATACTGAAAATAGTAACAAATAAAAAACAAAATGCCATTGTAACAGCTATCTTTACCAAATATACCAGTATATGATATGATTTTTCTTTCACTGTTTCACTCTTTTTCAACAGATTTTTAGAACCTGCCTGATTTAACTGCAATTCCTGATAAAATGTCATGTAATTCCTCCTCTATCTGTTTTTCTTAAACTTATATGGCCTCATCTTTCTGTATTGGAAGCTCTACAACAAATCTGCATCCACCATATTCCCGGTTTTCTGCCTTGATTGTCCCGCCAGCACTATCTACGATCCGTTTCACAAGTGCAAGGCCGAGACCATTTCCTTCTGCTTTGTGAGAACCGTCTGCCTGATAAAATTTATCAAATATTCTGGCTTTCACATCATCCTCTATTCCCGGTCCTTCATCTTCCAGAATAAACATTACAGAATCCTTTTCCTGCTTCAGAAACATCATAATTGTCCCCTTTGCAGGACTGAACTTAATCGCATTATCTAAAAGATTCATCCATATATGCATAAAAAGTCCTTCATTCCCAGTATATTTAACTTCCTCCAGCTCTACCTGGAAACCAATTTCTTTTTCTGTCCATTTTGTCTCCAGGGAAAGAAATGCCTGACGGATCTGTTCATCCAAACGATATTCTGTTTTTTTCATTGGTATGTTCTGATTCTCTAACTTGGATAACAGCAAAATATTTCCAACCAATCCGGAAAGCCTTTGGGTATTAAACAGGATTTTTTCTACATATTCCTCTTGCTCCTGAGATAGTTCTTCTCCCTGAAGAAGCATTGTATACCCTTCAATGGCATTGATCGGGGTCTTAAACTCATGAGAAACATTGGAGACAAAATCCATCTGCAGTACTTCTGTTGCTCGAAGCTCTTTTGTCATCACATTAAAACTCTGGTAAGATTCTCCAACTTCTGCGATACGGCTGTTCGTTTCCAAGTGCTGTTCAAAATCTCCCTGCGAAACTTCCTTCATTGCTTTACTGAGTCTGGTAATTGGTTCCAGCAACCTTGCATTGATAAAGGAAGTAATCAGCCCTGCAATCAATGTATTAAAAATCAAAAGCCAGCCAAGCACAGATATGCTACCAGGCAGATTAAAAAAATGATTCAAAAAAGCAAATAATAACGCAGATATGACTGTTGAAAATACAAGTGCCAGCCAGATTGCACCAGTCAGACAGGATCGGATCCGCAATCCTTTTTCTTTCTTTTGTTCCATTATTTTTTCACCACCTTGTATCCAATTCCACGCATTGTTACGATTTCAAAATCAGGGTTATCTTTCAAACGCTCCCTGATTCTTCCTATATGTACCTCTATCGTATGTGGGTCTGCCTCCGTCTCGTATCCCCATACTTCATCCATCAACTGTTGTTTTGTAAATGTTCTGCCTGGCGAAGCTGCAAGCTTATATAAAAGCAGGAATTCTTTTTTAGGCAAAACAAGACTTTCCTTATCAGTTGTAACCGTCATTGCATCATAATCAAACTCTGTTGAACCGATCACAATTTTGTGTTCATTCAGTATCTGTGCACGGCGAAGCAGTGCTCCGACTCTTAAAACCATTTCATTCACATTTACCGGTTTTACCATATAATCGTCACTTCCCGAAAGAAATCCCTGGCGCATATCATCAAAGGAACCTTTCGCAGTGATCATAAGTACCGGTATCTGATATCCTGCTGAACGGAGTTCCGACACCAGTTCATAACCATCCATAACCGGCATCATAATATCGGAAATGATCAGATCAATATACTCTTTATCCAATATTTCTAATGCCAGTGCTCCATCCGATGCACTTTTGACCTGATATCCATGCTTCTCAAGCACTTTTTGGAATAGCTGGCTTAATTCTTTATCATCTTCTACAATTAATATTTGAAACACGATCTTCTTCCTCCTTTATCAGAACAGATATCTTGCCCATCCAAGCAGATGCTGTACCAAAAGTACGTTTCTCTGACGCTTCTTTGTCAATTCAATTGGCTCTACATGATACGGATCACGATAGGTTCCATCTTCCAATACCTGTCGGGACACTCTTTCATATTCCATCATGCCTTCTTCCAACTGTTTATTAATCTCTTTGCTACGTATTACAAGCATCAGTTCCGTATCCAGATACGTGCTTCTCATATCCATGTTAAAGGAACCGATTACGGATAGATCATCATCAATCAGGATGCTTTTTCCGTGGTAAGAATAGCCGCCTTCATACTCCCAGATATCAATTCCTGTATTTAAAATTCTGTTTCTGTTTCTCGCATAATCAGCAGAACCAAACGGATTTCCATTGTTGGCAACCGAATTGGTCATGATAGAAAAATCCGGAACTCTCTCCGCAATCTCTTTCCATGTATTATACATCATATCATTGCAGATAATATATGGTGTATGAATTTTCACGCGCTCTTTTGCATTTTTCATTAGTTCTCCCAGTTGATACCAGACTACTGGTTCCTTGGGACCTGTGTGGATAGGATTTGACACTAATGCAATCTTTTCTGTCTCAAAAGTTTCGTCCGTGTAATCGGTATCGCAGATTCTTTCCTTATTCTCTTCAAAATATTTCTGATAGCCGTTCTGCAGCTCTAAAACTGCGTTCTTTACAGATTTTCTATTTGCCAGTTTTTTATTGTCATGAAAATAACCACTGTCTTCTTGTTCCCATATCGTTTCAAAATACTCTAACAACTGGTTAACTGAATTTTCTTTCTCAGGTTCATCGCAAACCACTAACACATCTCTGTCATAGTTCTTATGTCCCAGAAAATCACCCAGGAAATAATTGTATGTATTTCTTCCACCAAGAATATATGTCTTACCATCTGCAATCAAATATTTATCATGCATTCTCCCCATCATCTTCCATGGTTTCAACGGATTGGCCTTATTATACAGTTTAATTTCAACATTCTCATGGGAAGACAATCCATAGAAATACGGATTGCCTTCCATATCAACCCAGCTCTCCATTCCATCTACTAACAGACGAACATGCACACCTCTGTCTGCCGCATCATGCAGTGCTCCTAAGATCAATTTTCCACTTTCATCTGATTGAAATGCAAAAGTAGAAAGAATAATGTCTTCTTTTGCATTTCGGATCAAACGCACTCTTTGTAAAAGTGCTTCTGGATTTTTTTCTATGATCACTGCTCGTTCCATATTCTCGCTGCGTTCGTTCCACGAATCATTTTGTGTTTCTTTTTTGATGGTATTAGACACTTCCGGCTGTTTTTTATATGCAATACAGATTCCAAATAATTCATAAAAAGCCACACATAAAAAAATTGACAGTATAACAAAAACAATTTTACATATCTTACGTTTTCCCATCGCACATCACCTGACTTTTTTTCATCCTATGTCTATACAATACAAAGTCAACCTCAATTTTACCTCAACAGAATTAATTTTATCCATGTAAATTTCCTGTACCGGCAATCAGACATAACAAAAACGACCTCTCAAAATCAACTATTTTTTGAAAGGTCGTTTCACTAAATTCTTATAACAATCCAGCAAATAATCTCATAAATAATTGTCCCAGTCGCAAATATGCACTGCGCCCAGTACAATATTGATCTGTTACATCACGACATTCTCCCATCGTTCTTATCAGATCATTTTTAATTTCCACAACTGCCTGACAATCTGCCATAAAACAGCCGTTTTCAAAATGATGATATAAGCTTCTATAATCCAGATTGATTGTTCCACAGGTTGCCATACAGTCATCCACTATACTCATTTTCGCATGGCAAAATCCTGGTGTCCATTCATAAACTCGCACTCCATGTTTAACCAATCCATGATAAAAAGAGCGAGTTATATTATAAATGAATTTTTTATCAGGAATTCCTGGTGTGATAATTCTTACGTCTACCCCTCGCTTAGCAGCCAGACATAACGCATGTGTCATTTCGTCTGTTATAATTAAATATGGTGTCATAAACCAACAGTAATTTTCGGCCTTATTTATCATACTGATATAAACTTCTTCTCCGACCTGCTCATTATCCATAGGACTGTCTGCATAAGGCTGAACAAAACCTGTTTGCTGTGCTTTATAATCGTAATGAATAATGTATTTACTAAAATCAGTATCATTCGTAGCTTTTTCACTAACAGCATTCCACATTTCTAAAAATGTCACTGTAAGTGACTGAACAGCATCTCCTTCTAAACGAATACCGGTATCTTTCCACTGCCCATACGGATGCGTATAATTAAAGTATTCATTTGCAAGATTATATCCACCTGTAAATCCAACTTTTCCATCAATTACTGTTATTTTTCTGTGATCACGATTGTTCAAAAATAGATTTAAGCCTGGCACAAATGGATTGAATACACGACAATGAATTCCTATACTCTCCATCTTTTTTACAAAATCTGTGTTAATAAAACCTATAGACCCCATATCATCATAGAATACCCTGACTTCCACACCGGCTTTTACTCTCTCTTCCAGAACATCTTGAATCTTATGCCAAGCTTCAGCATCTTCTATCGCATGATATTCCATGAAGATAAACTTTTGTGCTTTCGCAAGTTCTTCAAGCTGTGCCTCTAATCCCTTCACTGCTTCATCAAAATACTTGATATCCGTATTCTGATAGATTGGATACCACGAATTTCTTTGTATGTAACTTGCAATATTTCCTGCTTTCGGAATCTTTTCTTTTATTCTGCTTAAACACTCCTGATTGTCTGGAAGCATTGGTAACAATTTGCTATCAATTTCTGCATATCGCTCACGCATTTTATGCGTGCCACCATTCAAGCCAATCAATAAATACAGGCCTACACCCATAATTGGGAAAATCAGAATTAAAATGACCCAAGGCATTTTCATAGAAGATGTCTTATCTGACGCATACAATCTCAAAACTAAGATTCCACTTAAAATTCTGGTAAATAAATTTATGATTTCTGCATATTCATTCAAGCGTGTCACGATAGTAATAATAAAAATCACTTCCAGAAGAATGCAGATTATGGAAAAGCACAATCGTTTTATTCCATTTTTTGTTTTTGCTTTTCCTTCTAAGGTATCTTGCTTCATATGTATTCCACCTCTTCTTTCTACGTCAGCTCTATATTCAAAATACTATTTATTTTGATAATTGATTCGTTCCCCTTCTATTGTTTTGTTTCAAATTCACATATAATCATACTTTCAAGGACTACATTATTTTCTGGGTATATTCCAGCATTTTTAATATAAAATTGACCTAACACTACATACAAAAGGTATTTACCTTAATTATAACTTTAAATATATCTTATGTACATTATTTTCCATCAAAAAAAGTCCACCCACATCTGGATTTCTCCTAATTCCAGTAGACTCTGTTCTATTTCCATTATTATATTTTTATTCAGCTTTCAAGCTCTTCGCCAGACTCGTCAGCAACGCCGCCATCTCCGGATTTCCCAGAACCTTCATCAAAAGGTCCGCATCCACACCTTCCGGAACAGCCACCGTGTTTGCTGTCTGACCAGCATCTGCACCCTTCATCTGCGGATTAAGATTTTCCCTGTTATAAAACGCATCCTCCATCCTCTGTGCATTCTTTCGCCTGTCCTAGTCAATGATATGGCCATATACCTCTGTTACCATGTCCGCCTGTGCATGTCCGGAATCGCCCTGAACCACTTTAATGTCTCCTCCACTGAGCTTCAGCTTATATGTGACACTTGTATGTCGGAGACTATGAAAAACCACATCCGGCAGTCCCTGTTCATCAATAACCTTCTGCATCTGATCACGCAGATAGCTGTCTTCGATCGGAAGACCAAAGGTCGTAGCCATGACCAGATTATAATCCTGATACTCACTGCCAAGAATATCCTTTAATTCATCCTGTTCCTTTTTGATATCGACCAGGATCTGTGCCACAAATCTTTTTCTGTATTTCGGTATAAATACTATGTGATACTGGCATTTCCATCGGGTATGTGATAAACTTCTATTGTCCATTTGGACCGCCTCCTTTGATTTTGAGTTTGGCTTGCGACACCATTCTCATCATATCACAGGAGGCTTTATTTTGTTGTCCTCACCGTCTCCACTTATTCCATTCTCCCCAGCATAGCTGGGGGATTAGACTTTTCATTTACAATTCCCATCCCACTGACTATAATAAAGAATGTCCGTTTGCCTGCAAAGGCGCGGAACCATATCCATCTGCATCAGGGCGATATGACAGAAAAATGAACTTAAAAGAATGGAAGAAAGAACAATGGATGTAATTGAAAAATTTGGAAATAGAGTGAGCAGCCAGGCGCTTAAGGATCCGGAAAAAGCGCGTCGGCTGCTTCTTGCAGGATACCGCCTGCAGGAAAAGAAGCTTCAGTTTTTGCCGGATCGGGAGCTGCCGTCGTCGGGACAGTATGTGGCGCGGGTGGTTATGAAAAATATCATTCAGTCGCTGTCGGAACCGGAGAATGCGGCGATGGTCAGCATATTTGTGCCGGGAGAGCTGGTGATGGCGGCAGGGCTGACGCCGTACTCAGTGGAGGCGATGTCCTGTTTTATGGCGGGAACGAAGTGTGAGCAGACGTTTCTTCGGAAAACGGAGGAAGAAGGATTTCCGGAGACGATGTGTTCGTACCACAGGGTGTTTCTGGGGGCGGCGCTGACGGGGATTCTGCCAAAACCGAACTGCATGATTTATACGAACCTTGCGTGTGATGGAAATATGATGACGTTTCCGTATTTAAAGGATAAATTTGAATGTCCAGGCTTTTATATTGATGTTCCGTATGAGAAAAACCGGGAATCGGTTCTGTATGTGGCGGATCAGCTGCGGAAATTGAAACGGTTTCTGGAGGAGACGACGGACAGACGGATTTCGGAGGAAACAGTGCGGAGTGCGGTAGATAACAGCCGGAAAGCGGCAGCGAATTATAAAAAACAGCTTGCCCTGCGGTGTGCGCATGACCCGGTGACCTCTCTGACGAATGAATTGTATGCGCTTTTTATGTGCCATCTGATGGCTGGCTCAGAGACGGCGGTTACCTATACGGAAAAACTTCTGCGCGATGTGCGGATGTCACCGAGGGGAGATGGTCTTTCAGTAATCTGGATGCACATCATGCCATTTTTACAGGAGCCGGTTAAGGATATTTTTAATTATAGTAAGAAAATGCACATCCGCGCTTGTGATTTCATCGCAGATGGTTTTCAGGAGATGCATGCGGAAGACCCGTATGAGGCGATGGCAGAGAAAATGGTCTACTGCATTTACAATGGCAGTGTGAAACAGAGAATTGAGGAAGCGGAACGACTTGCCAGAATCACGGAATCGGATGGTGCTGTTTTATTTGCCCACTGGGGCTGTAAGGGAACGATCGGTGCATCCAGCCTGATTAAGCAGTCCTTAGAAAAGACAGGACTTCCGACGATGATTCTCGACGGTGACGGCTGCAACCCCGCCAATACCAGCGACGGTCAGGTATCGACGCGGCTTCAGGCGTTTGTGGAAATGCTGGAAAAGGGCAAGGAGGAGAAACACGCATGATTTATTACGTCTGTAAGTACACCCCGATCGAGCTGTTCCGGGGGTTTGGAGAAGAATGTTCTGTTTTGGAGGAAATGCCGGAAAATTTCGAACAGTCGGATCAAATTGCACATGCAAATCTGTGCGGCTTTGGAAAATCGGTCATTCAGGCAGTGCTGGAAGGAAAGGTTGAACAGCTGGTGCTGGTAAACTGCTGCGATTCGATGCGGCGCGTTTACGATATCGTGGAGAGCACGGGAAAATGTAAGTTTTTATATATGCTGGATCTGCCGCATGATGATAATGAATGTGAAAAAGTGAAATTTGCGGGCACGATCCGGAGGCTTAAAAAAGCATATGAGGCATATTCCGGGAAAGTGTTTGATAAACGCGCTTTTATCAAGTCCTTTATTACGCCGGAAATGAACACGGAGCCGTACATTGGTGTGCTGGGCGTGCGGGTCAGCGGCATTCTGGAGGATATGATCCAGGACAATATCCAGATGGATGTGGAAAATCTGACCTGTACGGGTGGTCGGAAACTGTCGGTCGTACAGGATGAAATGTGGAATATGGAGGAAGAGGAGCTGTTTCTTTCTTACGCGGACGTCCTGCTGGGACAGATGCCGTGTTTCCGCATGAACCGTTCGATCCGCAGAAACCGTCTGTATCTGGATCCGAATTTAAAGGGAATTATTTATCACACGATCAAGTTCTGTGATTATTATGGATTTGAGTATGCGAGTATCAAGCGGGATATCAAGGTTCCGCTCCTTAAGATTGAGACTGATTTTACAAGCCAGAGCGCGGGGCAGCTTTTGACGCGCATTCAGGCATTTGAGGAGACGATCGAGGGATCAGAGGATATGGATCCGGGAAAAGGTATCAGTGAGGAGGCAAGAAAGAAGATGGAGTCGGGCATTTTTTATGTAGCGGGAATCGACAGCGGTTCGACAAGTACTGATGTGGTCATACTGGATCAGGATGGAAAAATTAAATCGACGATGATTATTCCGACCGGCGGCGGTGCGATGATGAGCGCCGAGAAGAGTCTGGATCTGGCGATTGAGAAAGCGGGAATTAAGAAAGAGGAGATCGTGCGGATCGATACGACCGGATATGGACGATCCTACATTGACAGCGGGGATGACAGCATCACGGAGATTACCTGCCATGCCAAGGGCGCAAATTATCTGAATCCGAATGTCCGCACTATCATCGACATTGGCGGGCAGGATATCAAGGCGATCAGCATCGACGGGCAGGGAGCCGTGAAAAATTTCCTGATGAATGACAAATGTGCCGCCGGAACGGGACGTTTTCTGGAAATGATGGCGAAAACGCTGGGACTTTCCCTGGAGGAAATGAGTGTGAAAGGGCTGGAATGGAAGCATAATATCGTGATTTCCAGCATGTGTACGGTGTTTGCAGAGTCGGAGGTCGTGTCGCTGGTGGCACAGAATAAGGATGTGGCAGATATTATCCACGGTTTAAATGTGTCAGTTGCCTCAAAAGTCGGCGCGTTGGCAGCCCGCCTTGGAAAGGATCATCCAGGCGAATATATGATGACCGGCGGTGTGGCGAAGAACCGGGGTATCATCCAGGCATTGGAAGAGAAGCTTGGTGCTAAACTTTATATCTGTGATGAGGCGCAGCTCTGCGGTGCGCTGGGAGCGGCGCTATTTGCTTATGAGAAATGTAAAGGCAGTGCGGAGGAAACGCGATGAAGCGGCAGGGTTAAAATACTTGTATCGATATTTTCGTCAGATATTCACTGGGAGAGGCTGTGGCCAATTCGTCGATCACAGCCTCTTTATAAGAGTATTTGCCGGTTTTAAACTTGTGTTCATCGGTCCAATCAAAGAGTTTTTCGTAGGTGGCTTTCGAGTCATAGTAATTTCCCATTAAGTAAGCAAGTACCTTGCCAGCCCAAAGTGCTGCAACATGGTTTTGCAAGCAATCCGCAACGTTCGCTCCTCCAGTATTCACCTGTAATCTCCATACCGCCATCTTCTCATCTCCCCGCTTTCTTCTTTAGTGCTTATCCACCTTCCGCTTCGGGAACCATCCTTTTGCCACTCTTTTTTCCTGTTCTTTCAATTCCTTAATGCTCCAAAAGCAACTGACGCCCAAAACACCCAGAGAAACCGACCAAAGTATTTCCTGCATTCTTACGGATAGAATCATACACAAAATGCCCACCAGCAAAAATACCGGCCAACAGCGGCTTCCAAAGTAATACTCCGCATATATAACAATAGGATGGAACAATCCAATCAGAAAAAAGGTAAGCACACCAATCAATATCCCACTAAAATTCATCATAACTCCTTGTCCTTTTCCTTATACAAACAGCACATTATCGCAGACCGGCGCAACTTATCTTCTGCGTGCAACAGTCGCCCTCAACAGCATATCCAATATGCGCAAAGAAGAAGTATTGCAATATAGAACTACAACCTTCCTCTTCCATATTTTTTTAATATCTGACACATTTTTACGGATTGCATTTTTTACACGGATCATAACCTGCAGCAATCAGCGCATCCCTACTCTCTGATGAGGATTTTTTATTGCTCTCCTTCATCTGTTTGACCGATGAACAGGACGGCCGATGAAATTTCTTTGTATTGGTATTGAGGATATAGGATTCCGTGCTGGTCTGCTGAGAAGCTGCCTGCTTAACAGCCTGTGTGGCCTGCTCTGTTACTGCCGTCTGGTTTGTTCCAGAAGCCGAGCTGTCACCCGTTGCATAATTGATGTTAATTCCCGGCTGAACATTATAAACGTAAACGCAGCACAAAATACCTTCGCCTTTGTCTTCTACGGCTTCCGCTTCCATTAGTACGCCGGATGCTACGAGATTACTGCCTTCAAAAACCGGAGTCACCCGATACAGCACATGATTTCCAGTTTCTTTTACATAGTCCGCTGCCATATTCTCAAACGGCAGCATTCCCTGAACATTCAGATA
Organism: Clostridium sp. MCC328; assembly: GCF_018785465.1. Lineage (NCBI taxonomy): Bacteria > Bacillati > Bacillota > Clostridia > Eubacteriales > Clostridiaceae > Clostridium > Clostridium sp. MCC328. The sequence continues at coordinate 804 of NZ_WQPW01000004.1, read as the reverse complement.
TCTGGTCCCAGTGATTAAGTTCTTCTCGTTTGCATTTTCTGCAGTAAGCTGATAACCGATCAAATGGCAGCGATTATATAAATATTTGCCATCCACATTGTCATATTTGATCGTATGCCAACCAGATGGCTTTACCTGCCCAATAGAGCCGCGCTCTTCTGTCGGCATCAGATCTTTTCCAACTGATGCATAGGCTACACCACATCTACCCAGTGAATCCAGGTCACTATATGTTTCAAAAGAAACTGCCGTCAGATCAGCGTCTGTGAAATACGGCTTGTTATCATTTACTATGGCATACGGTTGCCCAGAATAAGCCGGAACAGAAGCCAAATCAAATACCAATGTACCGGCCGAAACAAGATCAACCTGATGTAACTCTGTTGATGCAGAAACAATCGGTTCCTGCTTTGCCGCCTGCCCGCAAGCAGACATACTTAATGCTACCGCTGATAATAAACCGAATTTCTTTCATTATACTACAGTTTTCCAATTCCTGAAAGAAAAAAGAGGATCCCCGCAAAGAGTTCCTCTTATCATTATCCTATATTTTCGTATTTCCTTAACTTCTTCTCTTGTAAGTTCTTTTTTCCACTTTTTATATTCTTCTCTTAATACTTTACTTTTAATTGCATGGTATTCCATATTTAAGTCTTTGATTACACTGTCTATTGCTACACATCTTTTACGAATTAAATCAATCACTATCCTTCATCCCATCTTTTTATATTTATCCTGAATTATTCACGGAGCAGTATCTGAACTGGTAACTGTACCATGAATCCCAAAATTGACCCATGTAGC
>NZ_WQPW01000065.1:0-2887 GCF_018785465.1 Clostridium sp. MCC328 | reverse complement strand
CAGCGGTGCTAAGATCACAAACGACTGGAGATTAACAACTCCGTACGATGACGAGAGCGCTGATGAGGAGTGGTACTACTTCAAGTCCAACGGTAAGAGAGCTGAAGGCGAGAAGATCACTTACAAGGGAAAAACCTACTACTTCGATAGTGACGGAAAGATGCTCACAGGTTGGGTAACAACTGGTGATAGTGCATCTGCAGTCAACGAGGCTAATGGTTATGAGAAAGACCACACATTCTACTGCGACGAGACAGGTGCTCGTGTAGAGGGTGCATGGGTTAAAGATACAAAACCGGGCGTTACAGATGATGACGCTGATGAAGACGAGTACTGGTACTACTTAAAGAAAGCTACCGGTAAGCCGGCAACAGGCAAGCAGTCCAACCTCAATGGTCAGATCTACCTCTTCAACGCCGAAGGTCAGATGTAGCACGGTTGGGTAGCTGAAGATGTTGCTACATCCAGCAACGTTAAGTTCTATCAGCTTGACGAAGAGGATGATGAGAAAGAAATGAAGACCGCAAAGGGTGAGGTTTACTACTGCGGCGATGAGGATGACGGACACGCTAAGAAGAACAAGTGGGTTAAGACATGGCTTCCGAATGATACAAATGAAGAGGAAGACGACAAAAAGTGGTTCTGGTTCGATAAAGAAGGTAAACTCTTCAGAGCTAATACTGGTAAGAACACAGCAGCTGCTACAGCATCTAACGCTTGGAAGTACAAACTTGACGAAGGTACACTTGTAAAAGACGCTAATGAAGCTGAAACAATTATCGGTAAAAAGAAAGTTAACTCCAAAGATTACTGGTTCACAGGTGATGGCGTGATGCTTTCCAAGTTCTACCTTATCAACGATGCTATGTACTACTTCGGTGGCTCTGATGATGGTTCCATGAAGACTGGTTCCCAGTCCATCAAGGATAACACAGGCGACACATACAAGTTCTACTTCTACACAAAGGATCAGTCCAGCGAGTTCAAGACTCCGGACGGAAAACACAACCTTGCTAAAGGTGCTGGTGTAGTTGGTAACCAGAGCAACAAGCTTTACTGGTATGGTATGCAGATTCAGGCTGATGATTATAAGTATCAGGTAGCTAACATTGCTGTAGGACCGGAAAATAACCAGACAGTTTACAGCTTTATTGTAAACTCTAATGGTACTATTCAGCATTCCGCAAGCACTGAGTACAAAGAGGATGGCGATATCCTTGTTAAGACTGGTGTAAAGGGAGATACTAAGTATCAGACAAAAGCTCAGTTCAAGTATGCTATCGATAACACAGATTCTGTTGATAGGCGTGTTAGTGATGTAGATCTTGGCAAGTTCTTTGTTCCGGCAGAGTAATTTAATATTCGAAATTAGAAATTCTAATTGCAAACAGGATGGGCGGGAAATATTTCCCGCCCATTTACTGTATGTGAAATGTTATATGACAAAAGCCGCTGTCTGTAAGTGATGAAAATACATAGGCTATAAGATGCTTCTGTGACGAAAAGCCGGGCAAGGTTTCCTTGCCCGGCTTTGTGTGCAATTAGAATTTCTAATTTAAACCTTAATTACTTAAGAGTAAAGGTTGTTGTTGCTGGTGCGTTGTAAAACTCGTTAAGATCTACATCGGATACCTTGCTTGTAACACCCTTTGTGAAGCCATACTTGTACTGACCATCTTCCTCGTATGCTGCTGCACCCTTTGCTTCTACAGTGATAAGAGTATCGCCATCCTCCTTATAGGAAGTATCGAAGGAGTGTTGGATAGAACCGTTGGAGTTGATAATGAAATCATGATTCTCAACAGTTGCTACCTGATACTTGTAGTCATCAGCTGTAAGTAAAAGACCGTAGTAGTAAAGCTTGTTGCTCTGGTTACCTGTTACACCAGCACCCTTTTTAAGTTTCTGGACATCCGGAGTCTGGTATTTTGTGGAATCCTGATCCTTTGTGTAGAAGTAGAACTTATATGTGTCACCTGTGTTATCCTTGATGGACTGGGAACCGGTCTTCATGGAACCATCATCGGCTCCACCGAAGCAGTACATAGCGCCATTGATCTGGTAGAACTTGGAAAGTATTACACCATCGTTTCTGAACCAGTAATCTTTGGAGTTAACTTTCTTTTTTCCGATAAGAGTTGCGCCCCTGTTGTCATCCTGTACAAGAACACCTTCGTCGAGTTTATACTTGATTGCGTTGGAAGCTGTCTCAGCTGCTGTATTGTAACCAGCTCTAAAGAGTTTACCTTCTTTATCGAACCAGAACCACTCTTTATCATCTTCCTCTTCGTTTGTATCGTACGGAAGCCATGTCTTTAACCATTTATTCTTCTTAGCGTGTCCGCCATCCTCGTCACCACAGTAGTAAACATCGGACTCAGCAACGCTCATCTTCTCTTCCTCATCTTCTTTATCAAGCTGGAAGAACTTGGTGTTGGAATCTGTAGCAGCTGCTACCCAACCAGACTGCATCTGACCTTCTCCGTTGAAGAGGTAGATCTGACCGTTGATGTTGGACTGCTTGCCTGTTGCCGGCTTACCGGTAGCTTTCTTTAAGTAGTACCAGTACTCGTCTGCATCTACATCGTCATCGCCTGTGCCCGGCTTAGTATCTTTAACCCAACGAGCACCTGTCTCGTCGCAGTAGAATGTGTGGTCTTTCTCATAACCGTTAGCTTCGTTAACTGCGGATGTACCTTCACCAGTTGTTACCCAACCTGTAAGCATGATTCCGTCTGTATCGAAGTAGTAGGATTTTCCCTTGTAAGTGATCTTCTCGTTCTCAGCTCTCTTACCGTTGGACTTGGAGTAGTACCACTCCTCATCAGCGCTCTCGTCATCGTACGGAGTTGTTAATCTCCAGTCGTTTGTGATCTTAGCACCGCTG